>JALTVH010000001.1 GCA_027049085.1 Aquificaceae bacterium
GGAAAAGGCCCTTGAGATCCTTCATACCCATGAGTCCCTTGGTCTTTACCTTGCCGGGTTGTTTGCCCTCATTGCCTTACTCAGATTTATTTACATTTTTAAAAGTTCCGGAATTTTGAGGGCACTTTATCTACTTCTGCTTGTTGCCGGCACTGTAGGCATACTCATTCAGGGAAACCTCGGTGGGCAGCTCGTTTATGATTTTGGAATAGGCACGAACAGATAGGAGGCTTAAATGATGGAAAACTGGGGCATGCACGGGTGGGGCATGGGCCTGATCTGGGTCCTCGTTGTACTGTTTCTTGTTCTCGGGATCCTTGCCTTTGCCAAGTACCTTGTAAAAGGATAAAGGGGGAAGACCCTCCTCAGAAGGAGAAGTCAACGAGGAGGGACGTCAGGTCGGTTTCTTCCCTGCTCTTGTTAAACGTGGTTCTGGTGTACTCTGCACCGAGCCTGACGTTGGGTCTGACCATAAAGGAGGTGTGGAGGGTAAGGTCTTTTCTGGTAAGGTCCTGTTCGTTTTCATCTGTGAGAGGGTTGTCTTCGTTAAACCGGTACTCGCCGTAAATCACCGAGAGGGCAATTTTGTTCTTCCAGTAAACTGTTCCCGAAAGGTTAAAACCCCCGTGGTTGACTTTGACCTCACCCCCTGTTTCTTTCAGTCTGTCGGTTCCGCTTATATAAAGGGCGAGGAGTTCAACCATAAGGTTTCCGGGAAGGTACTTCTGAACCCCGAGGTCAATTCCAAGCCTCTGGGACCTGTTTTCTTCAAAGGTAAGGGACCCGACAGTGAGAGGTGTCCCATCGGGTTTCTGAAGCTCATCGGTGCCCGCATAGATGAATCCACCTATGTTGATGTCAGCAATGCCAACAGGGGGTGTAAGTGCAAGCCTGCCGTAAAAGTCAAGGGGATCTTCGCCCTTTTTGTTTATTGGATCTTCCTCTACGCCTATGGCCTCGTTTTCAAGTCTTGAGGAACCTGTATAAACACCGACATTGGCGTAAAGGGTGTTAGCGATGTAGGCGTAGGCAGATAAACCTCTGTTGTTGAATCCGTAAATATCCTGCAGTCCTGTGTTTGTAATCGCTGCGTGGGGGACTGCCTTCTGTCTTGTTAGCCTCCTGCCGTGATAGTCAAGGCTGATAAAGGGATCGGTTCCCGTTGGTGAAGTCCATCCGCCTACCAGACCTACGAGGGTGGTGCCAAAGGTCTTAACGGCAGCTATTCTTGCGAATTCAATGTCCCATTTACCCTCTTCAGCCTCATATAGAGGTTCAAGGACTGCTCCAACATTTTCCGAGATCCTGCCTGCAAGAACAACCATGAACTCATCGGGGAATATGACTTCACTGTCCTGTCCCTTCTTTTTGCTGTAAGGATATGTGACAACTCTGGCAGAAATGGGGTTGACCTTCAGGATTGAGTACTGGTCGTCCATCTTGATAGACCCTATGGCGTTCCCTTCTGTGTATCCTTTCATCTTGAACATCATCCCGTACTTGTTAAGACGGGGTGGTA
>JALTVH010000002.1 GCA_027049085.1 Aquificaceae bacterium
TTGACCAGACCCTCATAGACTCAATAAGAACTGCCCTGGGGGGTCAATACCAGGTTGAGAGCGTGAAAACCGTCAGGCAGGCTATTCAGAAAGGAACAGACGCTTCTGTGGTTATTTTTGACGCTATTTCCGGTGTTATCGCAGAAAAGGGTCTTATAGATCTGTCCAATGACCAGTATATGAAAGATAAACCGTATATAATTTTGGTTGATGACCTCTTCCCTATCAACGTTGAGGGAATCCCCCTCGAGAAAAAAGAATCACTATCAAGGGATACAGATCCCTCAAGAATAAAAGATTTAATTGATCAAATTGCTGTCCCTGCAGAAGTTAAGCCTCCCCAACAAGAACCAGAACCTGAGCCTGAACCGACCGTATCGGAGGCCCAGGAGGCCCCAACGATTCAGGAAACACCTGAGATTGAAGAGGTCCCAGAGATCGAACCAGAGGAGGTTGAAGAGGTCATTGAGCAGGTCCAGGAAGAGGTAACTGCTGAAACGCCCCCAGAAGAGGCTGAAGAGGAAATCCCGGCTCTTGAGGCCCTCGGCAAGATAATTGAGGAGCAGAAGGAAGAAGTCGAAGAGGCGGTACAGCAAACATATCAGGAAGCAGAGGCTCCATCTTCACCACCGGTTAGCTCCGCAGAACTTGAGGCTCAGATAAAGGAAACTGTTAGAAAAGCCATTGATGAAAAGATGACAGAAATAGGTGGTCTTATCTCTGACCTCGTGAGAACCGAGATTGAAAGGGTCTTTGGACAGGTTGATATAGAAAGGATCGTCAAAGAGACTGCCGCCCAGATCCTTAGAGAAAAGCTTGATGAACTCGTTTCTTAATCAAAAACTCTCTTAAAGATCTCTTCTCTGTGCCTGACAAAGCTGTATGGATCAAACAGGGATTCAAGCTCCTCTTTTTTTATGTATCTGGTTACCTCTTCCCTTGAAGCCAGAAGATCTTTAAAGGGAACTGACCTCTCCCAGCTTTCCATAGCCAGACTCTGGACAAGGTCATAGGCTTCGTCCCTGTTCATTCCCCTCTCGGCTAGCAGGGCAAGAACTCTTGAAGAGCAATAAAGCCCAAGAGACAGGTTCATGTTTTTTAGCATTCTATCTCTATTGACCACGAGTCCCTCAAGGATATCATTAAAGAGGTTAAGGATGTAATCAAGAGCAATTGACGCATCGGGAAGGATCACCCTTTCCGCTGAAGAATGGGAAATATCCCTCTCATGCCAGAGAGCAATATTCTCAAGAGATGTAATAAGGTAGGACCTTATTACCCTTGCAAGACCGCATATCCTTTCCGAATGGATCGGATTTTTTTTGTGGGGCATCGCTGAAGACCCCCTTTGGCCTTTGGAAAAGGGCTCCTGGACCTCAAGGACTTCTGTTCTCTGGAGATGTCTTATCTCGGTAGCGAACTTCTCAAGGGATGAAGCTGTTATCGCAACCGCCCAGAGGTACTCCGCGTGCCTATCCCTGTGTACAATCTGAGTGGATGCAGGCTCCTTTT
>JALTVH010000003.1:0-213 GCA_027049085.1 Aquificaceae bacterium
CTGGCTCATTGAACATGTTTATCATCTCTGTTGGAGCAATGGTGCTTACCACGGTTTTGTCTCCCCTCTGGAAAACAGCAACTCTACAGGGTAGGGCTGTGGCTATGTAAGGATTCTTTGACAGAACCGTTTGAGCAGAGGAAGGCTGGCATATCTCAACTATCACGGACTGGTAATCTATCGGAGTGCCTTTGTTCTGAAGGATATTGGTTA
>JALTVH010000003.1:223-1507 GCA_027049085.1 Aquificaceae bacterium
TTGCCTTTGCCTCCTCCTCTATCTTCTGCCTTACCTCCTGAACACTTTTGGTGGTTTCGTAATTGATCAGCATCTCTGTCACCTCCTAAGATTTTGAAGGATATAAGAATATATTTTATCCGTTAAGTCATCTATGGCTTTCCTTCTGGGAAGGTCTCCGGAGGAACCAGTCGGGAGACTGTAGGGAACCGTTGATCGCACGGTAAAGGACCTCTCACCCAGTACTACACGCAGGGAGATTGATAGGTTGTATAGGTTAATCCTCTGCTCTGCGGTATAGGCAATAGGAACCTGCTCAAATTTTGTAACGATAAGCCTGACAGGGTCGTAATCCTCATTGCATGAAAGCCTGTTGCCCGTTTCGATGATCGCCCTCTCAACCGCCTTCAGAAGAGCATACTCAAGGTAGGGGTCGTCGGAGGGATTTTCAATATCCTTGATGCAGTAGGTATTGGCAAAAACAATAACAGGAAGCAGTGATAAAAACAGTGCCTTCAAGGAAACTTCTCCCTCAATTTCTTCTCAACATAGGGATGAACAAGACCACTGAGATCCCCCCTGTAAGAAGCCACGTCTCTGACAATCGTGGAGCTTATATGGATAAATTCCTGGGAAGGCATCATGAATATCGTTTCAACTCCCGCAAGCCTGAAATTGGTGAGAGCTATCTGGAGCTCATACTCAAAATCGGTAAAGAGCCTCACCCCCCTTACCGTGAACTTAATGCCCTCCTTTCTCATGAAATCAACGAGGAGTGAATCAAAGGACTTAACCTGTATCCTGTCACCGAGGTCCCTTACCATTTCCCTGAACATTTCCATCCGTTCCTCAATGGTGAAAAGAAGATCTTTTCTTGGTCTCACGGCAATGGCTATTACAAGGGAATCAAAAATCTCCAGGCTCCTCCTCGCAATGTCAAGATGCCCTAAGTGGGGCGGGTCAAAAGTTCCCGGATAAACAGCCCTCTTCATCTCTTTGCTCTCCATATTGAGATCGCTGTGTCACCATACTCTTTCCTCTGATCACAGGCAAATTCTTTCCTTCTGTCATGCTCAAGAATAAAGATACCATCGGGCGAAAGCCTTTCAAGGCACAGAGATATAAGCTTTCTGTAATCCCTGAAGCTGTAGGGCGGGTCTGCAAAGATGATGTCGGCCTTTTCCTTCAATGTCTTCAGGAATCTCAAAGAGTCAGCTTTTACAACCTTACCACCTGTCTTGGCCTGAATATCCCTCATGAGTCGGTGGTCTTTTTCAACGAATATCACCTTGGCACCACGTCTCT
>JALTVH010000004.1 GCA_027049085.1 Aquificaceae bacterium
CGAGGGCTACCGCAAGGGGAAAGCCCATGATATTTCTAAAAATTTCTTCACTGAGGACGAAACTAAAATACAGGCCTCCCTCCTGGGACTCCCACCTCCTTCCTTTCCTTCCTTTTCCCCTTTTTTGTCTGTTTGCGACTACCACCGTCCCGCTCTCAAAATTCCCCTTCTTCAAAACTTCCTGAGTGGAGTCAACCTCCTCAAGCCATATAAGAGCTTCAAACATCAGTGTCTAAAATGCCTCATTCCTGTGAAGATCATCGCTATGCCACGCTCATTTGCACACTCAATAACCTCCTTGTCCCTTATAGATCCACCTGGCTGAATGATCGCCTTAATCCCTGCCTCAGCAGAAAGCTCAACGGAGTCCTTGAAGGGAAAGAAAGCCTCTGAGGCAAGAACCGATCCCTTAAGGTCGTGCCCATACCTCTGTGCCCTCTCAATGGCGCATCTGAGAGCATCCACCCTTGAAACATTCCCCGACCCGATCCCGATGGTCATCCCCTCCTTGGCAATTACCACAGCGTTGGACCTCACATGTTTGCAGACCTTCCAGGCAAAGAGGAGGTCCTCCATTTCCTTCTCCGAGGGCTCTCTCTCCGTCGCCTTCTCAAGGCTTTCCCAAAGCTCTGAGTCCTCCTCCTGAAAGAGGAAACCCCCGCTTATCTTTCTCATCTCCTCTCCCCTTGAGAGTCCCATAAACCTCACAACCCTGAGGTTCTTTTTACTCTTCAGCACCTCAAGAGCGCTTTCCTCATAGTCAGGAGCTATGACCACCTCAAGGAAGATCTCTGTCAGCTTCTGTGCGGTTTCCCTGTCCACAACATCGTTGAAACAGACTATTCCACCGAAAGCCGACTGAGGATCGCAGGCAAGAGCCCTGCTGAAGGCCTCTGCATTTGTACCACCCACAGCAACTCCGCAGGGATTTCCGTGCTTCACTATAACGCATACCCTCCGGTCAGCAAACTCAAGGGAAACCCTAACCGCTGAGTCAGCGTCCAGGTAGTTGTTGAAGGACATCTCCTTACCCTGAAGGACCTCAGCCCTTGCAATACCCAGTGACTCAAAGGGACTGAGGTAAAGGTATCCCCTCTGGTGAGGATTTTCACCGTATCTGAGCTCCTTTCCTCTTCCCAGAGGCAGGGCACACTCCTCTGGGAAATCATCAATCTCAAAGAGGGACTTCAGGGATCCCGCTATCACAGCATCATAATAAGCTGTATGGTTAAAGGCCTTCCAGGCAAGGTAAGCTCTCTCTTTCTCATCAGGTCCCCCTTCCCTTACCCTCTTTGCAACCCAATGATAATCCTTGGGATCAACTACCACCGTCACCCTGAAGTAGTTCTTTGCCCCCGCCCTGATAAGCGTAGGACCCCCTATATCAATGAACTCCATCAGCTCCTTTACCGAAAGCCCCTCTCCCATCTGCTTTTCAAAGGGATAAAGGTTCACCACCACAAAGTCCACAGGAATTATCCCAAGGGAATCAATGTCCTTCCTGT
>JALTVH010000005.1 GCA_027049085.1 Aquificaceae bacterium
TTTGTACTCGTTGATCAGGTAGGCCATTATATGGGAGAAGATAATTCCTGCAGTAGAGCCAACGACACCTATAGTTAAACCAACCGATACGAAGATCCTCTGTATCTCTTGGGTCTTCATACCGAAAGTTTTGAGTATCGCTATATCCCTTAGCTTTTCACGGGATTTGACGAAGAGGAGGCTCGTTATGTTAAAAGAGGCAACCACCACCATGAGGAGGAGTATTAGGAAGAGAGCGAGTTTTTCAAGCTGAAGGGCGTTAAAGAGGGGTTTGTTAAGGTCTATCCACGACCTAACTATTACAAGGTCTTTACCGAGCTTTTCTTCAATTTTCGCCTTTACCTTCTGGGCTGAGTAAGGATCTTTAAGAAAAACCTCAATGCCTTCAAACTTCATTCCCCTTTTGAAGAACCGCTCTGCATCCCTCTTGTTCATATAGACAATTACAAAGTCCCTGTCGTAGGAGCCAGTGTAAAAAACGCCTCCCACATGCATCTCCTTTGTTTTAGGTATAAACCCAGTTGGCGTTCTTATTCCAAGAGGCGATACAAGTACAACGCTCTCTCCAGGTTTCACGTTCAGGATCTCTGAGATCCCCTTTCCAATAACAAGGTCTCGAACCTTTCCTTTTTTGAGCTGGGGCTTAATGAGGTCAACGAAGTCCTTATCGTTGTAATTAACCGCCTTTACCGTAACGGGCTGAACGTTGTCCCCTTTAGAAAGGATGGCGTTGTAGAGAGTAAAGGGAACTGTCTTTCTTATCTCCTTTATTCCCGCTATTTTGTATTGGATTCTGGAAAGGTCTTCCTCACCCACATTGGTAATGATCACGTGGGCGGAAGTTGAGAGGAGTTTATCCTTAAGCTGATCTTGAAAGCCTGTGAAGACACCAAGAGTGAGGATTATTGCTGAAACACTCAGAAAAACACCAAAAACGGCTATCAGAGTTATAAGAAGTGTGCTTCCCTTAACAGAGAAGAGGTAACGGATAGCTATCTTAAGCGATGGGCTCATTCCACCATCCTCAGTGACTTTATGATCTCCCGCTGTCTTGTGATGACGTACCTTCTTATCCTGTCTATATCCTTCTTTCCAAAGGAGACCTCAAAGCCGAGCCTGACATAGACGTCATTACCCTTGCCGATAAAGTTCCTGAGCCTTCCCTTTCCAGTAACCTTTCCGCATGCAGGGAGTGTAACCGTAATTTCAATGTCTATGTTTTCATCTTTCTCAAGATCCTTTAATCTTTTCCTGACCGCTTTTATAAATTCACTGTGTTCCTTTCTATTCAGTGAGATACCTACACCGAGCTCACTTATATCGGTTGCTGTTGTTGATATTGAATTACCTTCAATCATTAGATCCACATAAACGGGATTTTCCTCGTCAGGCTCCACTCTTACAGATCTCCTATTCACAAAGTCAGGGGGATCCGAAAAGGTCTCAACCATCAAAACCAGCTCCTTACCAAGGTTGCTGAAAACACTGGTCACAGCATATTC
>JALTVH010000006.1 GCA_027049085.1 Aquificaceae bacterium
AGGTCGGCTTCTTCACCGCTGTCAAGGATCAGAGTAAGGTTGGGCAGGGTCTTGCCAAGAACGAGGTCAGCCCTCGGAACCTCAATTTCTTCTCCTCCATAAGAAAAAGAAAGGAAAAGAAGGAGGGCGAGGAGGGGAGCCATGGTTCACTTAACCTCCCACATTACAGAAAGCCAGCCGTAGTTGAGAACCACAAATATCACAAAGGCAACCAGGAACAGAAGAACGAGGGCAAAGGTGCCGGGTGCTGTGAAGCCTTTTCCTTCATGGGTCTGGACATCAACCGGCTCCGCTATTGGGATCTGGAGATCTCTGGGTCCATTAAAGGGTTTCCCGAAGAAAGCGGATACAACAACCTGAAGGATCCAGATAAGTGCTCCTGTAACAGCCAGCAGTCCGCCGATCCCAAAGAGAGCCCAGAAGAAGTCAGTCACAGGGTTAAAGGTGAAGGTGAAGGGACCGCCTGAAAAGGTAATGTCCCAGTGCCTGCGGGGGATACCGAAGGCGCCCAGAATGTACATTGAAACTGCAAGGATTGAAACACCAATTCCGAAAATCCAGGGTACAAACCTTGAGATTCCGTAAAAGGCTATCTTCTTTCTAAAGAGCAGGGGAATGAGGTAGTAGGTCACACTCATAAAGGCGAGGGTAGTTCCACCGACAACCGCACCTTTGAAGTGCCCCGGAACCGAGAGGGTATTGTGGGCGATGATATTGGTCTGCTCCATCCCGTTGACCACGCCTGTTATCCCGCCGATGAAACCAAAGATTATCATTGATAACATAAGGCCTGAGAAGGCAGGATTTCCCCAGGGCGCGCGTTTTAGCCACTCAAAGAGACCGTTGGTGAAGCCCTTCTTTCTCTGAGCAACCTCAATTGCCGAAGGTACAGCAAAGGCATGGATCATGGAAGCGAAAACCGCAAGGTACATTACATAGCTTGTATTCCATACCTTCCACACAGGGCTAACCGCTGGGTCAACAAGGAGGTGGTGAGCCGAGGCAACGTTAATTGCAACTATATATAGGACGAAAGCAAACCTGCTCACCTTCTCGTTAATAGATTGTCCGCCAACTGTGAGGAAGGCAAGGAGATACCATACAGCGACGTGAGCAGAAACGTTTATCTGCTGAGATGGGTGGCCCAGGCCCCACCACACGAGCTTATATACCGCCGGGTCTATGTCGCTAATAATTCCGAGCGACCAGAGGAAGGTGGGTACGTAAATTATTGCACCAGATACTATTGTTATAACAGCAATAATTCCTGCAGCCATCAGGCCGTATATAAAGAGGGGTAGAGACTGCCCGGGGTTTTCTCTCCGCCAGATCATAAGATTTGCAAAGAAAACAGACACTATGACGAGGGCACCAACTGCAAAGAGTATCATTCCAAGGTAAAAAAGAGGATGAGCCTTAAGAGGTGCGTAGGAAGTCATCAGAACATCGGCGTTGCCCGTAAGGATCATGTAGTTAACCATCAAGAACCCGAGGATTGCCAG
>JALTVH010000007.1 GCA_027049085.1 Aquificaceae bacterium
CCCTCCTTCTTTTCCTTTCTTTTTCTTATGGAGGAGAAGAAATTGAGGTTCCGAGGGCTGACCTCGTTCTTGGCAAGACCCTGCCCAACCTTACTCTGATCCTTGACAGCGGTGAAGAAGCCGACCTTCTTGGTCTTTCGTCAGGTAGTCCAGTCATTCTCTCCTTTATTTACACAAGGTGCACCTCTGCATGTCCAATGATAGTGAGAGGGATAAAGGATGCCCTGAAATCTTCAGGAAATCAGGGTGCAAAGGTGCTTTTGATTAATTTTGACCTCAGAGACAAACCCTCAGACCTCATAAAGTTCAGAGAGAGGCACAAAATCCCCTCAGATTGGGCAATAGCACTGCTCAGGGAAAAAGACCTGGTTAGATTAACGGGCTTCCTTGACTTTAGGTTCCGGTATGACCAGGAGACCGATATGTTTGCCCATCCCAACGTTCTCGTAATTATTTCGCCCCAGCTCATGGTTTCCGGCTATATGCTTGGGGTAAGATACAATTCGGAGAAGCTAAGAAGCATTCTTTCCCTCGCCAGGGTAAACAGGGCGGACATTAATCCCGTCAAAGGATTTCTGCTCAGGTGTTTTCGTTACGACCCGGTGACCGGGAAGTACGCAATAGACTGGTCTTTTGTAGCGATGGTCCTGGGCGGAACGATTCCGATAGCAGGGATGTTTTATTTCATATTTCTAAAGGACGCAATTGCTGGTCTGAGAAGGAGAGGGGAGGCTCGGACATGAGACCTTTAAAAAATTTTTCCATATTAATGAATTTATCATCAGAATATCTGAAGCAAAGCAGGAGGTAATTGCCATGGGTAGACTGACAGGTTTGATCGGTTGGGTAGTTACCTTTGTCTTTGTGAGTTTCATGAATGCGGGTTCCCAGCCACTGACTCCCCAGGAGATGAAAAAGGCTACAAAGATATACTTTGACAGGTGCGCTGGCTGTCACGGAACACTTAGAAAGGGTGCTACGGGACCGCCCCTAACCCCGGACATCATGAAAAAAAGAGGGGTAAAGTACATTGAAACGATAATCACCAACGGAACGCCGGGCGGTATGCCCGACTGGGGCAGGCAGGGGATCCTGAGCAGAGAGGAAATAAAGATCCTTGCCCGTTTCCTGATGGAAAAGCCCCCTGAACCTCCTGTTCTTTCCCTCGGGGACATGCTAAAGTGGTGGAAGGTTTATATCCCTCCAGAAAAGAGGCCCAAAGAACCCCAGCACAGACTCAACTGGAAAAACTTCATGGGCGTGATCCTCAGGGACGTGGGTAAAGTTGCCATCATTGACGGCGACACAAAGAAGCTGGTTAGCATTGTTGACACCGGCTTTGCAGTTCACATTTTCAGATCATCGGGTACCGGTCGTTATTTCCTGACCATCGGAAGGGACGGCAAGGCAACCCTCATAGACCTCTGGCTCAAAAAACCCAATAAGGTTGCTGAGGTTAAGGTCTGTATCGACGCCAGGTCAATAGACACAAGTAAGTACAAGGGAAAGAAGGGAGACTTCATGGACAGACTCGTGATTGTAGGCTGTTACTGGCCTCCCAGCTTTGTCATCCTTGATGGAAAGACCCTTGAGCCCCTCAAGATAGTAAGCACCAGTGACTATACCTGGGACACCAACGAGTTTGTCAGGGAGTCAAGGGTCGCTTCAATAGTGGCCTCTCACTATGACCCAGAATGGGTAGTCACAAACAAAGAGGTCGGAAAGGTCCTCCTCGTAAACTACGAGGACGTCTCAAACCTCAGGATTTACCACATTGACGCTGAAAGGTATCTCCACGACGGCGGGTGGGATATGTCCAAGAGGTACTTCCTTGTTGCTGCAAACATGAGAAACAAGATCATCGTTATAGACACCAAGGAAAAGAAGTTCGTTGCAGAGATTGAGACAGGTGTTAAGCCCCATCCTGGAAGGGGTGCCAACTTCGTTCACCCGCGCTACGGTCCTGTATGGTGTACAGGGCACCTTGGTTCTAACAATATCGCATGCATCGGTACCGATCCAAGATACCATTCCCGCTATGCCTGGAAGGTTGTTGCAAACGTTGATCTACCTGGACCGGGTGGTGGAAACCTCTTTATTAAAACCCACCCCAAATCCCCCCACATCTGGGCCGACCGCCCCCTCAGTTCTGATCCAAAGCTTCAGCGCCAGCTGTACGTGATAGACAAGGTATCCCTTAAGGTTATCAAAACCATCAACGTGATTGACCTCCTAAGGAAGAAGGGCTACAGAGACGTAGACGGCAGGGTCGTTCACCCTGAGTTTGACAAGTACGGTGGGGAAGTCTGGGTTTCCGTCTGGGGCAGAAAGGACAAGCCCTCGGCTATTGTGGTTTTTGACGACATGACCATGAAGATCAAAAAGGTCATCACTGGAGACTGGGTAAGGACTCCAACGGGCATCTTTAACGTCTATACGACGACCAAAGACATCTACTGAGGTGGTGATATGGCATCTCTCATCTCACAGCGCTCCCTCGCCCCCTTCCCTTCCCTTTTCCTCTTTTTTTCAGCCCTGATCTTTGCCTCTGAGGGAAGAGATCTTTACCTGAAAAATTGCTCCCTGTGCCATCACGAGGAGAGGATCGGGAGAACCGGCCCGCCTCTCCTGCCTCAAACACTGAAGGGAAAGTCAACCTCTCAGCTCATGAAAGTCATAAAAGAGGGCATCCCTGGCACCACCATGCCTCCCTTTAATAACCTCAGCCGTGAGGAAGTTTTCAAGATCATTGAGTTCCTTAAAAGACCCGCTTCCCGGGTGATCTTTAGCATGAAGGACATCAAAAAGTCAAGGGAATTTTACCCGAAGGTTAAAACCCATCAAAAGCCTTCTGACCCGCTAAACACGGTTGTACTTATAGACAGGGGGAAAAGAGAGGTCGTTATTCTTGAGGGCAGCAGGATTCTCGGGTCTTTCCAGGCAAGGTCAGTGCACGGTGGGGTCAAGTTTACAGCGGATCTCAGACGCTTTTATGTGCCATCAAGGGAGGGTTGGATTTACTTATACAGTCTCAAGGAAGGGATCCCTCTCCTGAGGGTGAGACCCTGCGTTTACATGAGGAATATAGACCTCAGAGACGATGGTGAGTATGTTGGAGCGCTGTGTGTTCTCCCGCCGTCCCTTGTGATCCTCAGCGGGGACCTGGAGCCTCTGAAGGTTATTCAACTGAAGGGAAGGCCTTCCGGACTCTACTACCTGAGGACTCAGAAGAAGTTCTTGATAGCCTTCAGAGACAGGTCGGTGATTGGTTTTGCCAGCAAACAGGGAAACTATTTTGAGGAGAAGATTTCCAGTCCTCTTATGACTTTCACGGTTGAACCTCTTGAAAAATACCTCATCGGAGGAACCGCTGACCGCAGGAGAATGGTTGTATACGACCTTGAGACCCTCAGGGAGGTTTACTCCGTCCCTGTTGCTTCCCTCCCGCATCTGTTTGCGGGAACTTACTGGTACAGAAAAGGCAACTTTTACTTTGCGACAAGGCACAGCGGTTCTGGCGAGGTCAGTATATGGCGTCTTTACCGCTGGAAGCTGGTTGCCAGTGTTGCAACGGACGGAAGGGGATTTTTTGTTAGAACCTCGCCCCTCACTCCCTACCTCTGGGTTGATTCAGGTAGTTCCAGTTACACACTGATTGATAAGGAAACTTTTAAGGTGAAAAAAATAAAAGTTGCTGGAGAGGGCAGAGCTACCCACGTTGAGTTTTCAGCGGACGGAAGCCTTGCTTACCTCAGTGTCATAGGAATAGGCCACGGGCTTTATCTAATTGATCCTGTTACCCTTGAGAAGAAGGGAAGGATTAAAGCTCTTAGCCCTGCAGGGAAATACAGTCCCCTCTTTAAGACACCCATCCTGAGGGCATCTCTCCTCGGACGGGAGATATACATGGAAAAGTGCTGGGGCTGTCACAACCTCAGGAGAAAAGCCTTTGGACCTTCCTTTGAGAGCATAGCCCGCAGGCTCCCGCCGGAGGCTATCCTCAAAAGGATCCAGCACCCCCCCTCAGACAGGATGCCCTCCTTTGAGCTATCTGATCAGGAAAAGTCAGCACTTTTAGCCCTCTTCAGGTTTCTGAAAGGGAGAAGCTCCTATGCTCAGGATAAGTGAGTTTGTCAGGCTTGCTTTTGAGGGAAAGAACTACAGACCCCGGGAGGGAATAACCCTGATATGGAACCTCACAAAAGCCTGCAATCTAAACTGTGCCCACTGTTACGCCTCTGCTGGAAAGAGGGCAAAGAACGAGCTGAGTACCAGGGAAGTGCTTGAGCTTATTGCTCAGATCAAGGGAGCGGGTGTTACTTCTGTCGTCCTGTCAGGGGGTGAACCTCTTATGAGAGAAGACATCTTTGAGATCGGTAAGGCTCTCAAGGAAAGTGGTATAAGGACTTTCCTCTCTACCAACGGTCTCCTCATCTCAGAAGAAAACATAGGCGAGATCGCAAGAACCTTTGATTATGTTGGAATAAGCATTGACGGGACGCCCCGTGTCCATGATGCCTTCAGGGGTCAAAGGTTTGCCTTTGAAGGCTCTCTAAGATCCCTTGAGCTGTGCCTGAGCTGGCGCTTGAAGACAGGGATCCGTTTCACCCTGACCGAATTTACCGCAGGTTCCCTTCCCTTTGTCTTTGACCTTGCCTCCGACATCGGTGTGGACAGGCTTTACATATCCCATCTTGTTTTTTCAGGAAGGGCGAGGGATCTCTCTCAACCGGAAAGGATTGCCCTCAAAAAACTTGTTGAGTTCATCGTTGACTTTGCCCTTGACTGCGTTGAAGAACAGCGCAGGCCTGATGTTATCACAGGAAATAGCGAACCCGATGCCATAGTCCTCCTTGAGAGGTTCAGCAGGCGGTTTCCAGATAAAACCCCTTACCTGAAGGAAATCCTTAAAAGCTGGGGAGGCAACAGATCAGGCGAAAATCTTTTCTGTATTACACCCGAAGGACAGGTCAAGCCCGATCCCTTTTTCTTCCACTCGCTGGGAAGTCTCAGGGAAAGAACCTTTCAAGAGATCATCCGGGGAAACGGAATCTTAACACGGCTCAGGGAAAGGCCCCGCAGGATTAAGGGAAGATGTGAAGGGTGCAGGTATCTTTCAATCTGCAACGGGGGATCAAGGGCGAGGGCTTACGCCATTTACGGCGACTACTTCATGGAGGATCCGGGATGCTACCTATCCTGATCCTTTTGATTCTTTCTGTAACGTGGGCAGAAAGGGTCTTCGTTGTGGAAAGGGAGAGGTCTGCCATCAGCGTTGTGGAAGAGGGGAAGGTTGTCGGAAGGCTTGAGAACGTTGGTGACATGGCCCACGGCGTCATCAAGTTCAGGGACGGAAAGGGATACATTCTCGGGAGAGATGGAACCCTCACCCTCTTTGACCCTGAAGATAGCAGGGTCCTTGCACAGAAAAAGGTCGCAGAGAGTTCTGTTGGGTTTACTTTCTGCGGTGAATGGATTGCTGTTGCGAACTACCAGCCGGGATCCCTTTCCCTTGTTAGCAGGGACCTCACCTCGGTGAGAGAGTTTTCCTTTGGTTCGAGGGTTGTAGGGGTAAAGGCAAAGGGACCTCTTCTTGTTTTTTCTCTGATGGACAGAAATGAGGTTGTGGTCTTTAATTGCGTTAAATTGAAGGAGGTTGCAAGGGTAAGGTCCGGTGGATCCCTTCCTTTTGACGCCCTCTTGAGAGGAGACAGTTACCTTGTAGCCTTCTTTGAGCGGGGAGGATTGGGACTGCTGAATCTGAAGGATTTGTCCTTCAGGAGTGTCAGGGCAGGAACACCCGAAGGCATTCCCCTTAAGGTTCCTCACCTCGGACTCTGGGGAATTAAGGGAACAAAAGCTTTCATTCCTGCAGTTGGTGAGAATCGGCTTTACCTTTACAGCTTCAGAGAAGAAAGGATCCTCGGATGGGTAGATCTGCCGGGCTACCCTGTCTTTGCTGTTCTTTCACCGGACAGAAGTCAGGTAGTGGTCAATTACAGCGGGGAGGCTGAGGATTACCTCAGCCTGATTGATACCGATACTCTTAGGGTAATTAAAACAAAGAGAGCAGGGAAGCGGATAACTCACCTCAGATTTTCTAAAAATGGTGAGAGACTTTACGTCTCTTCATTCTACGAGAATGAACTCAAAGCGCTCAGACTTCCGGACCTGCAGGTGCTGTGGCGTGTGAAAGTTCCCACGCCTTCGGGAATCTTTCTCTACGGGGAGTGAATTATGGGAAAGGTTTACATAGTTGGCGCGGGACCCGGAGACCCGGAACTTCTGACCCTGAAAGCTGTTAAGGTCATATCTAATGCCGATGTGATCCTTTACGACCGCCTGATCGGTAAGGAAGTTCTTGATTTTGCAAAGCCCGGTGCGCTTCTTCTCTATGTGGGAAAGGAGGACGGAAAGCACACGATCCCTCAGGAGGAGATAAATGATCTTCTTTACAGGTTTTCAAACCTTTATGAGAGTGTTGTAAGGCTTAAGGGTGGTGACCCGATGGTCTTTGGGAGGGGCGGTGAGGAGGTTCTTTACTTGGCAGAAAGATGCGTGGAGGTGGAGGTGGTTCCGGGAGTGAGCTCCATTTATGCGGTTCCTTCCTCCGCCTTTATCCCTGTGACCCACAGAGACTGTGCATCTTCCTTTGCGGTGGTTACGGGACACGAGGCGGTTGGAAAGCTGAAAAAGGTTGACTGGCGAGCCTTCAGGGACGTGGAGACTCTTGTGATCCTCATGGGCGTGAAGAACCGCCAGAGGATCGCGAGGGAGCTGATTGAGGCAGGAAGGTCACCAGAGGAGCCGGTTGCCTTTATTGAAAAGGGGACAACCCCGGACCAGAAAACGGTGGTAACAACCCTCGGGGAGGTAGCCCACTCACCGCCACCTGTAGAACCGCCCGCGGTAATGGTGGTTGGCCAGGTTGTGAGAATAGGCGAAAGGATTTCCCGGTTGATGGAGGTTGCGGGAGTTGGAAGAAAAGCTTCTGACTGAGATCCAGAAGGATCTTCCCCTTGTGGGAAGGCCTTTCCTTTATCTGGCAAGGAGGCTGGGGAGGGAAGAGGATGAGGTCATTGACCACCTAAAAAGGCTCAGGGATCAGGGCATAATCAGGCACTTTGGTCCCATCTTTGACGCCGAATCCCTGGGCTATGACTCTGCCCTTGTTGCCTTTAAGGTGAATGGTGACCTCACCGAACCAGCAAAGGTTATTGAGAGCTACCCCGGTGTAAGCCACTGCTACGAGAGGAAGGATGATCTCAACCTCTGGTTTACCATAGCTGTCCCTCCCGATTCCAGACTTGGTCTTGAAGGTGTAGTCAGCCTTCTTGCCCGGAAAACAGGTGTCCTCAGGTGGGGGATCTTCAGAAAGCTCAAGACCTTCAAGCTCAGGGTCAGGCTTGACTTCAGCTCCCCCTCTGAGAAAGATGATCCCTTTGTTCAGAAAAAAACGGGAAAGCTGAATCTCAGCGATGATGTAAGGAAGGCGGTCCTCCTCACTCAGCACTCCCTCCCCCTTTGCAGGAAACCCTTTGCAGAGCTTGCACAGCAGGACGGAATGAGTGAGGAAAAGATACTAAGTATTCTGACCGATTTAAAGGTTAAGGGGGCAATGAGAAGGTTTTCCGCG
>JALTVH010000008.1 GCA_027049085.1 Aquificaceae bacterium
AGCGGTACTGAAAGAGGTCCTGCATTATCTCCTCGCTGTCCGATAGGGCTACTATGCAGTTCCTTATGTCCCCAGGTGCAGGGATGTTGTATATCTTCCTAAGCCTCCCCGTACTCCCACCGCTGTCGGCAACGGTAACTATAGCGGTGAGCTGTCTAATGTTCTCACCGACCTCCCTCTTTACACCTCTAAGAAGGGTTGATAGTCCCGTGCCCCCACCTATTGCAACAACATTCATATCGTTACCTCCGCCTCTTCTCTATTAACAACAAGCGTCCCACAACCACCTATTTTATCCCGCCTGAAGCGCGTTGAGAGGGTAACCTTCACACCTCTCCTCCTCATGTACCTGAAAAAGTGCTCATACCTTTCATCATCGGCAGGTAGAAAACCACCCGTCTCGTTGTACCTGAGGAGTGTAACCGAAACCCCAAGTTGAAGGGCCCACTCTGTGAGAAGTCTCAGGTCTTCTTCAGAATCGTTGATACCTTTAAAAAGGATATACCCGAGGCTAATCTTTGACCTCTTTTTCCTGGTAAGAAAGCATACCTTCCTCTTCAAGAACTCAAGGAGATCTCTGGAACTGCCCGATCGGGGCATAAACCTGATCCTTTTTTCATCCAAGAGGAAGTGGAGAGATACGGTAACACCACTGTGGGGAAGGTCTATAAGCTCTGAAAGTCTTTCCAGTGGATATCCAGATGTATAGAAAGACACCTTCAGGCTATCTTTTTTAAAGAGCCAGAAGGCGCTCTTTACGTTTTCCCAGTTAGACAAAGGCTCCCCTATACCAGCTACCGCTATTCTTCTTACATGTAAAAGGGAAGAAACGATCCGGTATTGCTCAAAGATCTCTTCGGTGGAAAGATTCCTTATCAGTCCCCTTTTTCCCGACGAACAAAAGGAACAGATCACCGGACAACCAACCTGAGTTGAAACACAGAGAGTATCGTCTCTGTAATGAACTGCCTCTATCCTGTGGCCGTCCCTCAGCTCAAAGATAAACAGTTTGTTTAGATCACTTTCAATTGTTTGTTGTAACTTCATAATCTTTTATTTCCTCTTGGTTCTTAAAACAGCAGTTGCAGGAACCGCAAACCCTGAGGACCCTCTCGTAATCCTTAGGCAGAAGGTCACCAAAAGTTACCTCAATCTTCTTATCGCCGTCCTTTAGAACTGCTGTGTTCCTAAGGGGATCAACCTCAAGGAGGGTAACCTCCCTGCCTGACCAGCAGAACTGGGAACCTGCATCTGGTAGCAGGTTCTTTATAAGGTAGTTTTCTCTCTCAAAGGACATACAGCAGATAAGACGACCGCAGGGTCCTGTAAATTTTGATGGAGACAGAGGCAAATTCTGTTCTTCAATGTCTTTCAGTGATATTGAGTCAAAGTTCTCAAGGAATCTAATACAGCATGGGATCTCACCGCATATCCCCACCCATCCGAGGATCTGCACAGCGTCCCTGACACCTACCTGCC
>JALTVH010000009.1 GCA_027049085.1 Aquificaceae bacterium
TCCTCTGTGAAGGGATGCCAGTATCTCATGGCAACCACAATTTTGAAATCTTCCCCCAGAGCTCCCTGTAGTGCTCTTGCCTGACTCAGGGTCTGATCCTTCTGGGGAGATTTCCCGCCCATAAGCTTGTAGTAGTGCCTTGTTTTCTTTGCCCTTAGCCTGGAGATCAGCCATGCGGTGGGCTTCTGGATAGGTCTGGGAATCCTGATAATGTCGTGGTCAGAAAAGAGGTTGTAAAGAAAGGGCTGAATAGCCTCAAGACTGTCGGGACCTCCCATTGCCAGAAGAACCACGCCCGTTTTCTTCATGGGTGATTAATAGGTTAAACCTTTTTTCTCCTTTCTTTCCATTAACATTGGCATGGATTTTGCAATTCCTTAAGGCAGGAGGACGGTTATGAAGGTTGTTATTGTTGGTAACGGAATTGCGGGAACCGCGCTTGTTGAGGAGATCCTTCAAAAATCCGAAGATAGGGACATCAGGCTTCAGGTTTTTGGGGATGAGAGGTACATAGGCTACAACCGGATACTGATAACCGATGTTCTTGCAGGGCGCAAGCTGATGAATGAAATCTACATCAGAAGGTGGCAGTGGTATGAGGAAAACGGTGTCAGACTTGAGGTTGGAAAAAAGGTTGACAGGATCTTTCCAAAAAAGAAGATGCTCGTTACCACCGATGGTGAACTCTACAACTACGACAAAGTTGTAATTGCCACCGGAAGCAAGCCCTTTATACCGCCCTCTATTAAGGGGACCAACAAAAAAGGAGTCTTTACTTACAGAACCGCCGATGATGTTTTCAAAATCCTTGATTTTGCAAGGATCTCAGAGCGGGCTGTGGTTATTGGCGGAGGGCTTCTGGGGCTTGAGGTTGCCAAGGCTCTCGTTGATATAGGCCTTGAGGTTTACCTTGTGCACCTCTTTGACACCCTTATGGAACAACAGCTTGACAAAAGAGCAAGCGACCTTCTCAAAAAGGACCTTGAAGCTATGGGAATAAAGGTTCTGCTTGAGAGGAATACAGAAGAGATCCTGGGCAGTGAAAAGGCGGAAGGCGTTCGCTTTTCTGACGGTGAAGAGCTTCCCGCGGACTTTGTGGTCGTAGCAACGGGAATAAGGCCAAATGCAGAGGTCGGTATAAATTCGGGACTGAAGGTTAACAGGGGAATAGTTGTCAATGACTACCTTGAGACATCTGCGAGCGATGTTTACGCTGTGGGAGAGTGCATAGAGCACAGGGGAAAGACCTACGGTCTTGTCGCCCCGATAATGGAACAGGTCAAGGTGTGCGCTCACAATATTGTCAACGGAAACGAACTGAAATACGAGGGATCCATCACCTATGCGATGCTCAAGGTTGCTGGGATCCACCTCTTTTCAGCGGGGAAGTACCTTGAGGAAGAGGGAGACGAAGTTGTCTCTTTCCTTGATGAGGGAAAGTCCATATACAGAAAGGCTGTCATCAGGGATAACA
>JALTVH010000010.1 GCA_027049085.1 Aquificaceae bacterium
GGTTTGCATTGAGATCCTGGAAGGCATAGGTTCCTGGTGCCTGGTCAGCCTTTATAAGAACGTCAACTCTTTCGGCGGGTGCAAGGAGTATGTCGTTGATCGGAACGGGCTGGTCAAGGAGGTTGTCATCAACACCTACCAGATACATGGTGTGGTTCTGGAGGGAGATCCTCAGGTACCTGTATACGCAGGCGTTGAGTATCCTCCACCTCTGGACCTGTCCCGGCTGGATGTTGAGGACAGGGTTAACCTGACCGTTGACCATAACTATGTCACCGAGGATCCTCATGTAGTCCATTCTGTTCCACTGGGTTGGGACACCGCCGGAGATGCTGATGTCAGTGATTATCATTATGTGTTCCTCATAGCTCTGGAGGTCAGGAACATCATCCTCTACGATCAGGGCACCTCCTGCAAGACCTCTCCAGAACTGCTCACCTACGGTCCCGTGGTAGTGGGGGTGGTAAAAGCCCATCATCCCACCCCACTGCTTTGCAAGGTCGTACTCAAAGGTGATAGAGTCGCCAGAGTTAAAGGTCAGGAAGATGTTGTCAGCATTTCCCGCAGGGGAAACGTGCCAGCCGTGGGTGTGGAGGTTGGTGATGCTCATGTCCTTTCCAAGAACGTTGGTTCCGGTGATGTCCGCATTCTGGGGAAGGTTGTTGGTGAAGTTGACTCTTAGGAAATCACCTGACTTAACTCGTATCGTTGGTGCTGGATAGGATCCGTTGTAGAGCATCATTGTGACGCTCTGGCCGTTGATGGTCGCCTGAGCCCTGACTGGTGTGATCGTTGTCTCAACTATGTTGCCGTTCCTGATTAGGTTTGCAAGGGGCGGATCCTGAAAGGCAGTTCCGGGAGGCGGATTTCCTCCACCTCCTCCTCCCATTCCTCCCCCCATGCCCCCGCCCATTCCGGCGGATGACAGTCCAGGAACACTGTTTCCACCGCAGGCGTAAGTGAGGCCCGCAACCGCACTGATGCCTGCTACCTTAAGAAATTTCCTTCTTGAAAGCCCCTCTTTCATGGACTCGCCCTCCTTCCTTTGGTCTGGGATTGATTTTAAAAAGGGTGTTAAAATTAACCTATAAAAAATCATTAAGAGGGATTAATATGTATAAATTTGCTTATATAAATATGTTTTTATATCCTCTGCAATCCATAAACCACCGCCGAAGGCGGTCCTTTTAGAAGAAATCTTAAAAATTCTTTATAAAAGAAAAAGAGGGATTAATGACTTTAAAATTGTTTCCATGGAAGACCTGATCAAGAGGGCACAGGTCCTTCAGGAGGCGCTCCCCTATATAAGGGAGTTTCACGGGCACCTTTTTGTGATAAAGCTCGGCGGGAGTGCAATGAGCGAGGAAAGGCTGAGGGAAGCCTTTGCCCGCGACGTGGTTCTGCTCAAGTATGTGGGCATCAATCCCGTTGTCGTTCACGGGGGAGGACCGCAGATAAATGAGATCCTTGAGA
>JALTVH010000011.1 GCA_027049085.1 Aquificaceae bacterium
ACCCCCCTTAAGGATTCTGTAAATAGTTGGCTATATCACTGTCGGTGCATACGTTGTCAGTTCCGCACACTTCGGTGATGTACTGGTTAACGGTGTTATCAACGTCCGATCCAGGAATTATTGTCCCAAGTGCATTGGATGCACCCGTCACTGAGTCAATGATCACCTTGGTTGCACTCAGAGGGGTACCTGTGGCAGGGTCAATTACAGGGCAGGGAAGACAGGTTGCACCGTCCGGTGCACTGCAGGGATTGAAGTTTTTATCGCAGTATCCGTCGGTAAGCACCACGTATTTGCCTGTTCCGGGATCGTGGAGGAGGCGGTAGAGGGTATTAACGTTTGTGCATGTCTGGGGAGAATTAGGGTCCTGGACGTCAATTTTTAGAACCTCAAAATCTTTTGAGAGTGAGCCACTGCTAAAGGTTACTGTGCCAAGAGAGGTGTAGGAAACACCAGGTGCACACGATGGTGGTGGTGAAACCGCATAAGATATAGCACATGCTGAGGCATCACCATCATCCGCCACGTTGTTCCCATTCGCATCATCCTGACATCCCTGAGGATTTAGCCAGCTGTTGAGGTCATCAAGGATACCATCGAGCCCGATTCCTGCCCTTATAACGTCAACGATAGCCCTGTAAAAGCAAGCATCTTTTCCTGTAGCGCTCTGGGGCGGGGGACTGCAGGAGGATGCAATGCTGTTGTACTGGTCAATAGCCCTGTCAAGGTCAAAGAGGCCCTTTACACCGATCGCTTTGGACATGGACTGGAGGAAGCTTGCAAAGGCGTCCTGAGAATTTCCTGATTCTATGATGCTGTTGATTATGGAATTAATATCAATTCCTGCCCTTCCGATGTAGGCCGCGGCAAGGGCTATCCTTCCTTCTTCGGGACTGAAGGCACCGCCGTAGGTAGGGTCATTTGAAAGCTTGGAGATTACTTCGCTGTACTTTCCTTCATCAAGGAGCTTCTGGATCTCGTACTTCTTTGCCTGTGGAGATCCCTTATCGGAAAGCCCGTAGTTGTCCCATCCACCGCAACCAAGGATTGAAAGAGCAACTATGGGAGCGATTATTCCCTTCCTCATCTTCTTCCCCCCAAATGTAGTTCGTCACGTATATATAACTTTTTAGCTATTTGTTACCAGCCCGTTACCACCTGAGCTCATTGGCCTTGGAGTAGGTCTGGGGCTTTCTCTGGAAGAAGTCGGTCTTTGTGTTGTTGATCTTTCTGAAGTCGTCAATCCACTTCATAGGATTTTCCGTTATCTCGGGGTAAAGGGGCTCAAAGCCTATCTGGGTAATCCTGAGGTTTGCCAGGTACTTGATGTACCTGTCAATGAGGACGTTGTTGATACCGAGGATCTGCTCGTTGGTAACGTACTGGCCCCATTTGATCTCCTGATCCGTTGCGTACATGAAGTATTCCCTGATCCACTTCTTTATCTCGGGAGTGAACAGGTCAGGCTGTTCCTTCTGGAGGGTGAGGATCATGTTTCTGAATAGCGTGACGTGGGTCAGCTCATCCCTGTTTATGTACTTGATCTGCTGGACGGTGTTGGTCATCTTGCCCTGCCTGCCGAGGGTGTAGAAGAAGGCAAAGCCCGAATAAAAGTAAAGGGCTTCAAGGATGTAGTTGCCTATCACCGCCTTTACAAAGTTCTCCTCGGTCGGATTTTTGATGAATGCATTGTAAACCTCGGCAACCACCTTATTTCTGTCCCTTAGCCTTTCGTCTTCCCTCCAGTAGTTGTAGATCTCATCCGCCTTAATGGGATCAACCACAGACTCAAGGATAAACTGATAGGAGTATGCATGCACTGACTCCTGGAACTCCTGTGCTGTCAGAGCCATCTCAATTTCCGGAGCTGTCACCATTCTTGCAAAGTCCTTGAGCATGTCAACCTGGAAGGAGTCAAGGGCGATCAGGAAGCTCAGAACAAGCTCGTAGGCTCTCCTCTCGTATTCGCTGAGGACCATCTCGTACTGCTTTCTGTCTTCCATCATCGGGATCTCTTCGGGGATCCAGAAGTTGGAAAAGCCCATGTTTTTATACAGTTCAAAAGCCCATCCGTACTTGATCTCGTTGAGCTCAATGATGTTGGTGGGGTTGCCTTTGATAACCTGGCGCTTTACGCTCTCGCGGTCTCCCTCCGGATTGAAGATCAGCTTCCTCTCAAGGACCTTCGTCTTTTCTGTCATAACCACCTCCTCTCTTATATTTTAAATCCCTCAAACAGCACAGCTCTCACATTCCTCAATGTCTGTTGCTGACCTTGACCTCAGGTAGTAAATGGTCTTAAGTCCCAGCTCCCAGGCAAGGGTGTATATCCTTGAGAGGGTGGGACCGTCTATCTTCTGAGGATCCGCAAAGAGGTTGAGGCTCTGAGCCTGATCTATCCACTTCTGGCGCACCGCAGCGGGGCGGATGATCCACTCCTGGTCTATCTGGTAGGCGCTCTTGTAGTGCCAGAAGAACCTGTCTATCTCGGGGGGAACCTGTGGAAGGATACCGCTCATGTTCTCTTCCTTGTAGTACTTGGCAAAGATCGGATCAACGGAAGGCGTTGCGCCGAGGATGAGAGAGGTGGAACCTGTGGGCATGAGAGCTATCAGGTAGGCGTTTCTCATTCCCCCTTCCCTGACCTCCTCAGCGAGCTCTCGCCACGGCAGGTTGTTGCCGTTATTTCTGGAATCCTCCTCTATCTCCTCAATCTTCCTGCCAAAGAATATCCCCCTGCTCCAGTCAGAACCATCAAAGAGGGGATACTTGCCCCTTTCCTTTGCAAGGTCAGCAGATCCCTTTATGGCATAGAAGGCGATCAGCTCAAAGAGTCTGTCTGCAAACTTCAGATGATCCTCCGACTCCCATCTGATTCCGTTCTTGACAAGACAGTAGTGGTAGTTGGAAACACCTATGCCTATAGCCCTGTACTTTTTGTTGGTAAGCTCCGCTTCTGGAATGGCGTAAAAGTTCATCTCTATGACATTGTCAAGGAGCCTCACCAGTTTGGGAACGACCCTCTCAATGGTCTCCTTTGTGTGCACCTTGCCGAGATTAATGGAACCGAGGTTGCAGACCACAACCTCTCCCGCTTTTTTCCTGTATGTGATCTCCCCAGTTTCCTCATCAATTTCCCTGCCAAGGTGCTGGGAGGGCGACATATTCTGGACAATCTCATGACAGAGGTTACTTGAGTAAACCATTCCAGCATGCTTGTTTGGGTTTATCCTGTTTGCCTGATCCCTGAAGAAGATGTAGGGCTCGCCCGTTTCAAAGCACACGGTCAGGAGCCTCTTCCAGAGCTCAAAGGCCGGGACCTCCTTCTTTGCCTCAGGGGGAAGGGAAGGGTCATTCTCAAGCCTCAGATACTCTTCCTCAAACTCTTGTCCCCAGAGGTCCTCAAGATTCTTGCCATCCCTCACGTTCTTGGTGTAGTAAGGGTCAAAGAGGGTCCAGTTCTCTTTTCTCTTTACTCTCTTCATGAATATGTCGGGAATGGATACCGCAGGATGGATGTCGTGGGCTTTCTTTCGCTCGTCTCCTGCGTTTGTCTTGACCTCAAGGAAGTCAAGGATGTCCTTGTGCCAGATGTCAAGGGTGATGGAGGCAGATCCCTTCCTCATTCCAAGCTGGTCAACGTAGGTCATAACGTCGTTGAGGACCTTGACCACAGGGATGATCCCTGAACTTGCCCCCTTGAACTTCCTGATGGGCGCACCGCTTGCCCTGAGCTTTCCTATGTATATTCCCAGGCCTCCCGCATGCTTTGATATCTGGGCAGCCTTCTGAACGTTGTCAAAGATGTCATAAAGATCATCCTCAACGGTAAGGATAAAGCAGGAGGAGAGCTGAGTGATGGGACGCCTTGCATTCATTAAAGTCGGTGTAGCAACGGTAACCAGATGCTCAGAGAGAAGGTCGTAGAACTCCTTTGCCCACCTGAGCCTTTCCCCCTCCTTTTCCACAGAGGCAAGGGTCATGGCTATGAGCATGTACATTTCCTGGGGCAGCTCAATGACGTTTCCCTCCTCGTCCCTTGCGAGGTACCTGTCTGCGAGGATCTTTATTCCTGTGTAGTTGAAGTAAAGGTCCCTCGAGGGCTCAATGCACTGGCCGAGCTCTCTTATCTCTTCGCTGGAATACTTATCTATGAGGTACTTCCCGTAGATCCCCTTCTCTACATACTCCTTTACAAACTCATAAAAGCCCTCTGTGTTGTAGGGCTTGTATTCTTTGGAGAGCTCATCCCTTACCTCGTACTTTCTCACATGGGCAACCTTTTTATATAGGTCATATAGAAGGAGTCTTGCGGCAGCATACTGCCAGTCGGGAGTTTCTGGAGAGACCTTCTCAGCCGCTGTTCTGATAAGAACAGCCTGTATCTCCTCCGTGGTTATCCCGTCCCTGAACTGTATCTGGGCATCGGTCTCAAGCTCTAAGGGATCAACGCTGAGCCCTTTAAAGGCAAACTCAAGGGCTATGCGGATCTTGTTTATGTCAAGCCTTTCCCTCCTCCCGCTCCTCTTTACAACCTCCATCATCCTTGTCCCCTCCATTCTCGGAATTGTATAAGGACACTCTCAGCCCCTCCCATGACCATTTGCATTGAAAAATCAAAAGTTTGGAAGTATCTTAAAAAGTCCTTCAGAATCATACGTAAACCCGCCTCTTCCTGAAAACCACAAAGGCGATTATCTCTGCCACCGCCCGGTAAAACTCTGGGGGAATCTCGTCCCCCACATCCACCGAGTCATAAAGACCTCTGGCTAACTCTTCCCGTCTTAGAACGGGAACTTCATGCTGACGGGCCACCTCAATGATCTTTTCAGCTACAGAGCCCTTTCCCTTGGCAACGACAATGGGTGCCTTATCCTTTTCCTGATCGTATCTGAGCGCAATTGCAATGTGGGTCGGGTTTGTAATAACAACGCTTGCTTTGGGCACCTCCGCCATCATCCGCCCCCGTGACATCTCCCTCATTCTTGCCTTTATCTTTGCTCTTATCTCAGGATGACCCTCAAGCTGTTTGAACTCTTCCTTCACTTCCTGGCGGGACATTCTGATTTTTTTCTCATATTCCCACCTCTTGTAAGAATAGTCTAATAGGGCAATCATGAAGGCCATAACGCCAAGGATGATAACCACCTTCATTATCAGCGAGAGCATGAACCTGATCCCCTCAATCAGTGGGCTCTGGGCTGAACCGAGGAGAATGTCTATGCTTCCTTTTAGAACAAAGAGGGCAACGCCAAAGAGAATCAGAGCCTTTAGGGAGTTCTTGGCGAGCTCAAAAAGAGTGGTCAGTGAGAAGATCCTTTTTAACCCCTCAAAGGGGTTGATCCGTTCCCACTTGAAACGAAGAGGCTTGAGGGAAAAAATAAAGCCAAACTGGGCAACGTGGGAGGCGATCACCACAAGGATCGCTACCACAAAGAAGGGAACGAGGAGCTTTACGGTTCCGAGGAAGGATTCCCTAACTGTGTTGCCCACTATTGAGGAAAACTCAAAGGGACGCAGGCCTGCAATTGCCATGAAGAGGTTTACGACCTCTTTAAAGATCAGACCGCCTGTAAAGAATATGATTACCGAAGAGATCAGGACGGTCAGGGAGGAAGCTATCTCAACACTTTTTGCTACGTTTCCTTCCTGTCTGAGCTTTCTTCTCCTGTAAGGCGTAGCCTTTTCGGTCTTGTTTTCCTGTGCCATTGACCCCTCAGGAGTTTAATATATGTCAGCCTCCGAGAAATTTAAGAAAATCAAGGATGTGATTCCTTATGTAGCCTGTCAGAACCAGCGCCATTACTGGGAGAGAGAGCATAAAGACGATCAGGCCAACCATAATCTGGAGGGGAAGGCCTACCATGAAGACGTTTATCTGTGGGATAAACCTGTTTACCACCGCAAGGATTATATTGGTCAGAAGGGCTGCTATAAGAACTGGTAGAGCGATCTTGACGCCCGTTGAAAAACTCTCATAAAAAAGCCTGAGGAAAACCTCACCGTTGAGGGAATACAGGTCAAAGCTCCCTAAAGGGACGGAGGAGTAGCTCCCCGAAAGGCCCAGAAAGACAGCTTCTGCACCACCCAGTGTCAGAAATAGGGTTGATCCGAGCAGTGCGGAGAAGCCTGCAAGAACAGTGGTCTGGGGTTGCTGGGGAAGGAACATCATAAGAAATCCAAGACCTGAATGGAGGGCGATTATTTCCCCTGCTGTAAAGACCGCATCAAAGACCATCCGGAGGAAGAAACCCGCAGTGAATCCAAAGAGGACTTCTGCTGTCGCTAAGGAAATTAGCTGGGAGGAGGTGGTGACCTCAATGGGCCTGACATCAGAAAAGGCAAGGATCGAAAAGGCAAGAGCAAAGGAAAGGTATATACGAACAAAACCGGGAAGAAAGAAGGTTCCGAACATGGGCACCGCAATTACAAAGGAAAGCACCCTGAGGTAAATCAGGAAGGCGCTTATAAGGTAGCCGGTGCTCAGCTCAATCATCTTATCCAGAGGGGGATGTTGACGAGTATCTCCTTGGTAAAGTCAACGAGCTTACCCATCATCCATCCGCCGAGCAGAAAGACCGTTACCATCGCCGCAACTATCTTGGGGATGTATGCAAGGGTCATCTCCTGTATCTGGGTCGCCGCCTGAAAGACGCTTATCACAAGTCCTACAAGGAAGGTGGCAAGGAGAACGGGCATGGCAAGGATCATCGTCATCTCAAGGGCTTTCTGTCCCAGAGATATCACAAGGTCAGGACTCATCTTTACCACCTCACATGTAGCTCCTTACCAGCGATAGAACCACAAGTTCCCACCCGCTTGCCAGAACAAAGAGCATTATCTTGAAGGGCAGGGATATGAGCTGGGGCGGGATCATGATGATCCCCATGGAAATCAGGATAGAGGCAACCACGATGTCAACGATCAGAAAGGGAATGTAGAGCAGGAAGACTATCTCAAAGGCTGTGGTTAGCTCACTCACCATAAAGGCAGGTATCAGGACAGAGAGGGGGATGTCCTCTGGCTTTTTTATGGCACTCCTTTCCTCCTCCGAGAGCTTGGCTGTCTCAAGGAAAACGTCAACGGTGTCCTTCCTCGTCTGGGAGGCCATAAACTTCTTGAGAGCAGCGGAGACTCTTGTGAGAAACTCCCGGTCAGTTATCTCTTCTTTGGTGTAGGGTACCAGGGCATTTGCGTTGATCTCCTCAAAGACGGGTTTCATTATAAAGAAGGTCAGAAAGAGGGCAAGGGCAATGATCACCTGATTGGGAGGTATCTGAGGGATCCCGAGAGCCTGGCGGAGAACAGAGAGGACAACCACGATCCTTATGAAGGAGGTGGTCATAATGAGGATTGAGGGTGCAAGGGCAAGGATCGTGAGGAGAATCAGGAGTCTTATTGTTGTGTCAAGGTTCCCTTCTCCGATTTTAACCTCTACGGGAGGGATGATCTGATTCTGAGCCAGAGCGAGGGAGACCCCCGCCAGAACCCCCACCGCTATCCTTATCATCTTCCCTATATATTACATCAGCGCCCTTGTCGCTAAAGAGGATCACAAAGGTCTTTCCCTTTATTTCTATCTCAGCC
>JALTVH010000012.1 GCA_027049085.1 Aquificaceae bacterium
CTTCTCCTTCCTTGAGAACATCCTCTATCCTTTTAGGCTTTGTCCACGATAGGTCGCTCCTGTAAATTATTCCCTTCACCCTCTCGTCACCAAGGTTAACAACAGCCCTGCTCCCCTCAATCTTCTCGATCTTCCCTTTCACCCTTGTTCCTGGTGGATTATTTTTCAGGTATTCCTCACTTGGTCTTGGCTGAGCCTGCTTGATACTAAGGACTATCCTCTGCCTTTTTGGTTCTATCCTCAGTATCTTGGCACTTACCTCATCACCCTTCTGATAGGTTTCTCCGTTCCATCCTATCTCCTCGGGCGGAACGTATCCCTCAACACCTTCGTCAAGCTCAATCAGAAGCCCCTTCCCAGCATTCTGGATCACCCTCCCCTTAACAACTTTGCCCTGGGTGTTCTCCCTAACAAACCTTTCCCACGGGTTTTCCCTCATCTCTCTCAGAGAAACGATCAGAAAATCCTTTTCTCTGGCTATCTTTTTAACCTTTACCTTGAGGATTTCATCGACTTCGGCGAAATTAAAAGGATTCCTGTCCCTTCCCCAGGAAAGCTCCTCTCTTGGAAGGAAAGCTCTCAAAACACCCTCTATCAGGAGAGTAATTCCCTTGCCCGGATCTATCTTTATGACTCTTCCCTCAACTACGTCTCCCTTCTTGACGGTTCTGAGAAGCTCCTGCTTTCTCTTTTCCCTCTCTTCTTCAACATACGCCCTGTGGGAAACAACAACTCTGGGCTTGCCCCTCTGGAGGGAAACGTCCAGGATCTTTACCCTCACGGGCTTTCCGACGCTCAGCTTTTTTCCCGTCTCGCTCGAAGGGAGGAAGGCTTTAAAGCCTTCAATATCAACTATAAATCCCCCTTTAGTTTTCTTCTCAAGCTGTCCCACAACATCCCTTCCCTCCTCGTATAGCTTCCTTATCTTGTCAAGTTCTTTCTGCTGTGCTATGACTCTGTATGAGAGCAATGGATTCTCAAGCTTAGGTGAGATCTTAACTATTACAGCCTGAATCTCCTGGCCTTCCTGAACCTCGCCCACCTCTTCTCGTGGAATTATCCCCTCAACCTTGTAACCTATATCAACATAGACGTACCTATCGTTAACCTTTATTACCTTTCCCTTTATGAGTTTTCCTTTCTTGAAGGTTTCTTCCTGAGGGAGGGACTGGCTGAGGAGCTTTTCAAATTCGTTCATAAAGTCCTCCACGGGATTTACCATTATAGCAAAAAAACCAAGCGGTAATGACCGTTGGATTATATTATTAGCTTATAGGAGCTGAGGATGGATTTTTTCTTTTTCCTTGACATTTACGCTGACAGGCAGTTGATAGACTACTACATTCTGTCCTTCAGGCTCGGCAGCCTCAAATCGGTTCATTTAAAGGAGTGGTCTGGTAAAAGTTATATAGTTGGGATAAAGGACTGGGAAAAGTTTAAAAAAACCACTTACGATATAGTTCTTTATGA
>JALTVH010000013.1 GCA_027049085.1 Aquificaceae bacterium
AACAGGAACCTTCTATATACTACTATCAAAATTCTATAAAAGTGAGAAACAATATAGAGATCTCCTTGGAATAATTCTGCTTGCATCAGCCCACAGAATGGGGAACTTCCTTTCCTCATTAAAGCTTTCCCTTGAGATGCTCAACAGAGAATCAATAGGAACCAAAAGCGAGGAAAGAATTAAAAAGTTAACAAGACAGGCAGGCCTCCTTGAAGAGGATTTCAAAAAGAACCTGCACATCCTCAATGCAATAATGGATAGATCTACAAGCCCTGAAGAAGTAGATCTACTTAGAACCGTGAGAGAAATTACCTTTACATACAAGAAGCGTTTCCCTGACAGGCTTGTGTACATAAAAGCAAACCAAAACGGTAAATTTAAAGTAAAAACCAACCGAGCACTTCTTTATAACCTGATTGATATAATCATTGAAAATTCATTTGTTCATTCCTCTAAGGTTATAAGGCTTAGATTAAGGGAATCTGGCAGTAGAATTTGTCTTATGCTCACCAACGATATTCAAAAAGAAAGAACCTCGGGCAGTGGTATAGGATTGGAAATAGCCAGGTACCTGACCAAACTCCTCAATGCAAGGATCAGTCAGAATATCAAAGGCGGTCTTTTCAAGACTCTTATAACTCTTTATAAGTGATTCATAAACTTCACGAATTTTTCACATTTTTGATCTCTAATTATAGCCATGAGGGGGAATGAAATGTTACAAAAGTCACTACTCCGTGTAGCGGTCATCCTTACTACGCTATGGTCCTCCGTTCTTCTTTCACAAGACCTGCCCTCAGGAAACTATGTAAAGGGAAAACTCCTTGAAATAGGAGGATCCGTAGTTTCAATTCATGTATCCAATCCGCCGTTCTGTGCTGGAGTTCAAAAGTTTATAGTAAAAGAAGGTATTCCCATTCCACCCGTAGGTTCCACAGTAAGAGCTAAACTTGTAAGGGGAAATTTTTGTGACGATGAAGAGCCAGTAATTGAAAAGTTCGAGGGAATGAACGATGAGAAGGATTAAGTTAATCTTCGGGTTAATTCTCGGATTATTTTTAACTGCCAAGACGGCAGATATGGTTGATTACTGCTCTGTACCGCCTTTTCTCAGTGCCGCCGTTCAACCCAACATACTCTTCGTAATTGATGCCTCGGGATCTATGAGATGGTGCGCATACAATCCCAGGGCAAATGGAAGGGGATGCGGCAACTATTCCGATGGATGGTCCGGTACGTATACCGGAAACGAAGAAGGTTACTTTATTCCTAATAGGGTATACAAACTGGACTCAACGGCAGGTTACTGGGTTGAAACCTCAGCTACGCCAGAACCTTGTCCCAAGGTCATATATGATCTTGACCTGACAAAGGCATATCAAGGAAGCTGTCTCAATTTCCTTTTGATGACGAGGATAGACCTGGTAAGATGGGCTGTAACTGGTGGGAGGCCC
>JALTVH010000014.1 GCA_027049085.1 Aquificaceae bacterium
AGGAAAAACCTTATATCTTCAGAGAGGTCTTACTTCCTTCAGTTCGGACTGACTCGGGAGAGACACAAAAAGATCAAGGACTTCTTCATGCATCCCGGTCCGGTCAACAGGAACGTTGACATTGACGGCGACCTCCTATATTCAGATAAATCTCTTGTCCTTCAGCAGGTGAGGAACGGCCTTTATGTGAGAATGGCGGTTTTAAGATGGTGCCTGAGCTAAAAGGCAAAAAAGTACTGATCGGGATAACCGGCGGAATAGCTGTCTACAAGATCTGCGACCTTGTCCGCCGGCTCAAAAAAGACGGCCTTGAGGTAAAGGTCCTCATGACCGAGTTTTCAACCCGTTTTGTCTCCCCTATGACCTTTGAGGTTTTATCGGGAAACCCTGTCTTCACCGACTGGTCCAACGACCCCCTTGCCCACATCCACCTTGCCCGCTGGGCTGACACATTCCTCATTGCACCCTGCACCGTAAACACCCTCTCAAAGATAGCCACCGCCCAGGGAGACAATCTACTGACCACCACGGTCCTTGCCTACGACGGTCCCCTTCTCATTGCCCCTGCTGCTAATCACGTAATGCTCTCTCAGAAGGCTGTGCGCAAGAATATTGACAGCCTCATAAAAGACCGCTCTGCGGTGGTTATAAAGCCTGAGGAAGGACTCCTTGCCTGCGATGAGGAAGGGGAGGGTAAACTTCCCTCTGTTGAGAGGCTCTACGACTGGATAGTCTGGTCTCTTATGCCCAAACCCCTTGAGGGTAAAAAGGTCCTTGTGACTGCCGGTGCCACCAGGGAATACCTTGACCCCGTTCGCTTTATCTCCAACGACTCAAGCGGTGAGATGGGCTTTGCCCTAACCCGAACCGCAAGGTGGCTCGGCGCCGAGGTGACGGTGGTTGCAGGAAGCTTTCGGGCAGATCCACCACCGGAGGTTGACCTGATTGAGGTAGTTTCTGCCTCCCAGATGCTTGAGAAGGTACTGGCCCTTTATCCCGAACAGGATATAGTTATCATGAACTCGGCGGTTGCAGACTTCAGACCTACCGATCGGTCAGCCTCAAAGATAAAAAAGGAGGAATCTCTGACTATAAAACTGACCAGGAACCCTGATATTCTGGAGAGGCTCGGAAGAGAAAAAAAGAATCAGTTCCTCGTTGGCTTTGCTCTTGAGACGGAGAATATCCTTGAGAATGCCAGAGAAAAGATGGAAAGAAAAAATCTTGACATGATCGTGGCAAACCCCGCCTCAGCCATCGGTTCCAGAGATTACAGGGGATGGATTATTTATAAGGATTCCGAGGAGGAGATCACCGCACCTTCCAAGCTCTCTGCCGCCCTAAAAATAATAGAGAGGATCGCCAGGCTCACAGCTCCCTGACATCAATGTAGGAACCGCTCTCAAACTCTTGAAGCTTTGGAAGGAGGTCAAGGATAAGAG
>JALTVH010000015.1 GCA_027049085.1 Aquificaceae bacterium
CAACCACCCTTGACACATACTTACTGACGCTTTCTCCTTTGCCAAGAGGCGTCATGCTTACAAAGACAAGGAAGCTCATGGAGAATGATTATAACAGGAGAGAAATCACCTTATCCTCGGGCATCGGGTAGGAAAGATAGTATCCCTGAACCATATCACATTTGAGGCTCTTAAGTATCTTAAGCTGTTCACTGCTTTCAACACCCTCTGCAATGGTCTTAAGGTCAAGTTTTCTGGCAAGGGATATGACCATCTCCACAATAGCCCTTGATTTTTCACTCGTTACCATCTTCCTGACGAATTCCATATCAAGTTTAATAATGTCAACGGGGAGGCTCTCTAAATATGAAAGGGAGGAGTAACCGGTTCCGAAATCATCAATGGTAACTTTTGCACCTGCAGACCTCACCCTTTCTAGGAAATTCTTTGCATAATCAGGATCTTCAACAAACAGTCTTTCAGTTATTTCAAGGATCAGGTTTTCTCCCACCTTACCCGCTGTGCTCACAACCGAGTCAACAAACTCTTCACTCTTGAAACTCTTTGGTGAGATATTCACCGCCACAGGAAAGTGACCTCTGGTTTTTTCTATAAATTCAGATACCTTTTTCAGTAGAGCCTGCTCAAGTTCAATGATCAGACCTGTTTTCTCCAATGTATAAATGAACTCCGAAGGAAAGAGGACTTTACCCCTGCTATCCTGTAACCTCATAAGAGCCTCAAGGCCTGCAACCTTTTGGGATTCCGTCCAGTAAAATGGTTGAAATTCAAGGAAAAATCTATCTTCTTGGATCGCCCTTTCAAGAGATTCCCTTTTTTCAAGGTAATCAGAAACCAGCGAGTTGATCTCCTTACTGTAAAACCTGTAAGTGTTTTCACCCTCCTGTCTTGAAAAGGAAAGAGCAAGAGAAGCCTTTTCAAGGAGGTCTCTGGCGCTCTGCCCGTCCCTTGGATAAAGAGAAGCTCCTATATTGATGCTCACTCTTATAGTTTTTCCTCTGACTGTCAAGGGCCGTGTTAGAGACTGAATGATCTTATCAAGGACTATGGAAATGTCTTTCTTTTCCACTCCGCTGACAAGAACTCCAAACTCGTCCGCCCCTGTCCGCCCAACAACATCCCTCTTGAACAGGACCCCTTTCAGAACCGATGAAAGCTTCCTGAGTATCTCATCACCGACCTCGGTTCCATAAACCTGATTTATCCCTGTGAACTCTCGCAGATCAATAAGGAACAGTACATGGTAGGATTCCCTATCCCTTTCAATCGCCGACTGAACCTTTGAGATAAAGCCCTCCCTGTTGGGAAGGTCCGTGATCACATCAAGGTAGCGGAGGCGTATTATGGTTTCCTCAAGCTGTTTCTGGAAGGTAATGTCCTTACCAAGGGCAACATACCTGATCTCACCATCCCCAACACTAACGGGAACTATTGTCTGCT
>JALTVH010000016.1 GCA_027049085.1 Aquificaceae bacterium
TGACCCAGCCGGGCGAGACAGACAGGATGACTGCCTACGACCATCTGAGGACTCTCATGAAGTTCGGCGGTCTCAAGGAGATAAACTCTGTACTTGTAAACACCAAGATGCCTCCAAGCGATGTTCTTAACAAGTACCTGAGCGAGGGTCAGGAACCTGTTACGCCCGATGTTGGTATGATTGCAAGAGAGGGAATCGCTGTCTACTCGGAAGACCTTATAGGAGAGCAGGACTCCTTCGTCCGCCACGATCCTGAAAGGTTAACGGACATGATCATAAAGATAGCAAGAAATGAGATACTTTCTGGAGTTTGATACCGGGAAGCTTCCCGAGGAAAGCTCACAGGTTCTTATATGCGGTAGCGGGATCGGTGGTTTGACCTGTGCCATAACTTTGAAGGAGCTTGGATTAAATCCCGTTATACTTACCAGAGGAATCGGAAACACTTATTACTCTCAGGGAGGGATTGCCTCTGCCCTTCATCCAGGTGACAGCACCGATTCCCACTACCAGGACACACTGAGGGCGGGGAGATTCATAAACGACCCGAGGGCTCTGAGGATCCTTGTGGAAGAAGGTGTTGAGCGGATCGCTGACCTTGAGAGGTGGGGCGTTTCCTTTGATAGAAAGGAAGGGACTTATGATACAACCACGGAAGGAGGTCATTCCTTCCCGAGGGTTCTCAAGGTTAAAGACTACACGGGTAGGGAGGTCTACACAAGGCTCCTTGAGAGAGTAAGAGGGCTCGGTGTTCCGATAATTTATGGGGAGCTTCAGGAAATCCTTGGTGAAGAAAGGGTTGAGGGTGCCCTCTACACGGAGGGAGGGAGTCTAAAAAGGATCGTTACGCCAGTGCTCGTTCTTGCGACTGGCGGGGCAGCATCAATGTTCAGGCACACATCCAATCCCCTTACGGTGAGAGGAGACGGTATCGGTATAGCGATTCGCTCCGGTGTGGCGGTGAGGAATCCTGAGTTCGTTCAATTTCATCCAACTGTTCTTAAGGGCACGAACCTCCTTATATCAGAGGCCGTCAGAGGTGAGGGGGCGGTTCTAATTGATTGCAAAGGCGAGAGGTTCGTTGATGAGCTCCTTCCAAGAGATGTTGTCGCAAGGGCTATATACCAGAAGCTGAAGGAAGGCTGTGAAGTTTTCCTTGATATGAGGGACCTGAGGAATAAGGGCATAGATCTCAGCGAGAGGTTTCCTACCATCTACTCCTTCCTGATTGATCACGGTATAGATCCGGAGAAAGAGCCTGTCCCTATTGTTCCGGCAGCTCATTATTACATTGGAGGCATTTCCGTTGATGAGTGGGGGAGAACAACCGTTCCTGGCCTTTATGCAGTTGGGGAGTGCTCCTGTACGGGAGTTCATGGTGCCAATAGATTAGCTTCCAACTCACTCCTCGAAGGAGTCGTCTTTGGCTACAGAG
>JALTVH010000017.1 GCA_027049085.1 Aquificaceae bacterium
AGGCGTACAAGGAGGCTATCATGAGACTATCTCACGCCGCCGAATACAAGGACCCCGAAACCTACAACCACATCGTCAGGGTAGGTCTCTTTGCACGGCTGATGGCAGAGAAGATGGGCTTTGAAAAGGAACTCTGCGATTCAATCATGCTTGCTGCTCCCATGCACGACGTTGGAAAGATAGGGATCCCCGACGCTATTCTCCTCAAAAAGGGCAGACTGAACGACTGGGAATGGGAAATCATGAAAAAACATACCATAATCGGATATGAAATCCTCAAAGACAGCTCGAGCGAGCTACTTCAGATGGCGGCAATAGTTGCCCTTGATCACCACGAGAAGTGGGACGGGACGGGCTATCCCAACGGCAAAAAGGGCGAGGATATAAGCATCTGGGGAAGGATGACCGCCATAGCGGACGTATTTGATGCCCTACTCTCTAAAAGACCATATAAAGACCCCTGGCCCCTTGAGAAGGTCATTGACCACATGACAGGGCTCAAAGAAAAGCAGTTTGACCCCCAGCTCATTGATGTCTTCTTTGATAACCTTGATGAGGTTATGAGGATAAGAGAGCAGTACAGGGACGAGGAGTAGCCCTATCTGTCTGAGAGGTTCCCACCACCATCATAGTTGACCTGGCAATCGCCGTCTGCGTCAGCGGTAACTGCATCGTTGTACGTGAAGGAGCCGTCGTTGCCAACACAGAAGGAAAAGAGAGTAAACCTGACGGTCACACTGTCACCTGGATTTACCTGATAGCCTACGCCGTTGCCCACCAGCGTTCCGTTAAAGCATCTCGTACCGCCTGCATTATTGAAAACAGTTATCGGTGAAGTCCCGTGAATACACTGGGAAGTGCCCTGACAGAGCTTATCCTTTAGCTGGTAAAGGGTTACATATTCAACTATGTCGTCGTATCCTTCCTGACTGGCATCGCCGTCGGATGCGTCATCATCGGCATTTGTGCCGTATTCGTAGATATTCACTGCTATTGCGCTGTCCTGACGCCCCGTTCCCGCTGTCTGCTTGTTCCTGTTTTCCCCTTTGCTCAAAACAACAAAGGCAACGTCGGAAATGATCTGAAGGGGTGAAGTGCATGAGGGGTCACCACCACAGAGCCTCACGGTTATCCCTGTTGAAGTTTCCGAGCAAAGGTCTGAAGTGTCTCTCAATTGACCCCAGTAAAGATAGACAAGTGGATTCCCCCAGGAATCAATGGCCCTTGCAAGCTCATTGTACCTCTTCTGGGGTGAACTGCAGGTCTCGGTGGAATCACAGGGCAGTTTTCTCCTCGTCAAAGTGTATCCAAGGATCGCCTCCTTCAGCGAGAGGACCACTTCCTTGGACTCTACAAACTTCGTGTTTTTTACAAGCACCTTAAAAAGCCCCGCCCCAATAGACAGAAGG
>JALTVH010000018.1 GCA_027049085.1 Aquificaceae bacterium
AGAGAAGGTCAGGGTACTTTCCGAGAACCGCCTGCATGGCTCCAATGGACATGGTGTTGGGCATGCAGCCGTAGGGTGAGAGTTCGCAGATCATGTGGGCATGCTTGTTGAGGTAGGCATAGAGTGCCTTGCCGATAAGCATGTGGCCCTCACCGCCAGAAAGCCTGAAGTAGAAATAAGGTCTTGCAAGCCTGCGGAGTTCCTCCTGAGGAGGGAGTCTGTTAGGGATGTTACCGAGAGCCTTCCTGAGCCTGTTGTAGGTAAAGTGATATAGCCACAGAAGGAGCTTTACCACAGACCTCTTGAGGTGATACTTTTCAATAAACTGTTTTGACTCTTCCATCTTCCAGAGTTCCATGTTGATCAGGTAGTCCATCCAGATGGCTATCGGCGGGGGAATGACCTCAGCTCCTTCCGATTCAAGCCACCTTTTGATGTTGTAGTTACCGTCTCCCTCGTGGGTCTGGAGCCAGAACTCACCAGTTATTTTCACCCGTGGCTTGACCCTGAGCCTGTTAACCTCCACTTCATCCCAGAGTTCCCTAACCTCCCTCAGAGCCTTCACAAAGTATGGTGTCGTTATGTGCCAGATCAGTGATCCCCACTTCTCACCGCGAAGCGGTCTCTTTCTGAACCTCTCATAAAGAAGCTCTATACTTTGCTTTAGAACCTCATCAGTTTTTCCAGGTACAACCTCGTAGGGACGCACAGCGTACTCCATATCTGTCATGAGGTCGCCTATGAACATTGAGTAGATCAGCCCGAAGGTTAGGGGCATGGTAATCTCAAGTCCGCCTTCACTCTGCTCCATCTGGAGGAGGTCAAGGAGAAAGAGCCTGAAGTCTTTCATATCAAGTCCTTCAAGGACTCTTTCGTATGACTCGTGGTACTGGCCGAACCTGCAGGGACCGCAGGCACCAACGGTGACGAAGATGTAGTTATCCTTCACCTTCTCAGCGCCTTCCTTCTGGGACCTCTCCATAAGGAACCTTGCAAGGTTGCCAGCGGTGAAGGTTGTGGGACAGCAGGCTCCCGTGTCTATGAATTCCTTGCCGATGTCAAGATCCCGTCTTTCTATGTTCGGAAGAGGCTCAGCCCTGTAGCCCATGTTTTCCAGAGCACCCTGCATGAGCCTTTCGTGCTTCCAGGTAAGTCCCCCAAAGAGAAGGGTTACCTTTGAGCGTTCCTCCCGCCTGAAGGGGCGGGGTTTATAGGCCCTGTAATGCTGAACTGCTTCCATGACTCTCACCTCCCTCGCTTTCCTTCCACAGACCTCTCAGACCAAAGTCAAGAACCTCCCTTGCGACCTCCCAGGTGTTCACCTCCTCGCTGTCAAGGAGTGAAAGGATCACCTCCTTCAAAGCCCCCACGATGCTCCTTGCGATTATCTGTGTGTCACACTCTCTCAGGAGGCCGAGGGATATTCCCTTCTCAAGGGAATCCCTTATCATCTGGGTGACCTCTTCAAAGAACTCGTCGGTAGCCCTCATCAGCTCTGGGTCAGAATTCCTTTCAAGAACTATCCTCGCAAGCTCCCTTTCCTCAAGGGCAAAATCTATGACACCTGCGATATTCTCAACTATCTGCCTGACAGGATCATCGCCAGGGTCAATGACTTTTATGATCCGCCTGAGTTCTGAAACAACTTCCTTGAGGAGTTCCTTAAATATTTCTTCCTTACTTCTGAAGTGCAGATAGAAGGTCCCCCTCGCAACCCCTGCCTCATCAATGATATGGCTTATCTGGGCGTTGTAAAAGCCCCTTTCGGAAAAAACCTTTTTCGCCGCCTCTAAGAGCCTCCCTCTTGTCTGAACTGACATGTCAGTCTAATAAAGAATTATAGGATATGGGCCTCATTTTTATGATCCCTGTCAACTCTAATCAAAAACATGGTTAAGAAGGCGCCGATAACTTAACATATTCCTCATGAAATTTCTTCAGAAGATCAGAGGCAAAGCCCAGGAGTCAGAACATAGCGGGGAAGAGTTTACCCTTGGTCCCCTTAAGCTTATCAGATCAGAGGAACTTGAAAGAGATCCTGATGCAAAGATTGAGGAGTACTGGATTGAGGCAATAGATTCAAGTGACGACGGTTACTGGACCCTTGTTGGGAGGCGCTACGGCGTCTTCCAGCTCTTTGAGTGGACGGGAGAGATAAAAAGGCTCCCAGCAAGGCCCCCTTCCCAGTCAGTTACAGACATCGTCTTCAGCGGAAGATACCTTGCCATCTGTGCCTCACCATACCTTGCAATTTACTACCTCAACGACCTGAGAGACCCTTCAAGCTGGAAAACCCACAGGATCTCACAGGAGGGCCTCAGGCCCACAGGCGGTCTTGATATAAGAAAGGGAACTCTTGCCTTTGGAGTTGTGGGCGAAAAGGTTTATACGATAGACCTGAGCGCTGACCTTTCTCAGGACACCGTTGAGTTCAAAAGCACCTTTATATACAGGGATGCGGAAATAGGAGACCTCAAGAAGATCGTAATCCTGCCAAGCGGAAGGCTGGCCCTCGGTGGCACCTCTGGTACAGCGATCTACAGCGTGGGAGGGAACCTCCTCAAAAAACTGCCTTATGCACCCTCAAAGGCCATTGCAAACCTTGATGAGAAGCTAATCATTGCGGACTCAATAACGGGAAAACTCATACTTTACAATCCACAGCTTGACAGCTACGAGAAGGAACTTCCTTTGGATCACGGTGTCTCTTCCCTTGATCTGTCGCCTGACGGGCGCTTTGTCTTCACGGCAGACAGCGAGGAAAACAGGCTGGGAGTCATAGACCTTGAGGAAGGTGTGCACCTTGGCTTTATAGAAGGTTACGGCTACAGCGTTGTGAGCGTTGCGGGAGACGGATGCATCTACACTTCAAGGTACGAGGATGTTGAGGATAAAAGGCTCTATTACCTTGAGAAGTTTGAAACAAATCTGATAGATTTCCTCTATCCAAAAGACCGCCAGAAGCAGATCATCAAAAACGCCCAGAAGCTCTTAAAAGAAACTCTGAAAAAGGCAAAGAACACCAGCAGTGAAGAAGATCTTCAGAACATAAGAGAGTTTAAAGACCTTGAGAGCCTTGAGGTTCCTATAAAGGAGGTGCGGAGGATAATCAAGAATGCCCAGAAGGAGATTGAAAATCGAGCCTGTGAAATCTTCATTGAGAAGGTTGAAAGCCACATCAGAGAGGGAACAGTTACAGGGGAACACTTTAGCGACATAGAAAATAGGATTGAGACCGCAGAAGACTCTCAAAAGAAAAGACTTGAAGAACTCAGAGAAAAAACACGAAGGTACTTTGAGGATGAACTAAAAGAATGGATTGAGAAAGTCAGAACAGCGGTCAGGAATGCCAGAACAAGCGATATAAGGGACCTTGAAGCCCTTGAGGAGGTAAAAAAGGCAAGGGAGTTCATCTCAAGGCTCCCAAGGGACATGTACAATCAGTCCCTTGACCTGCTTGTAAGGACCCTTCAGGAAAAGATAATAGAGGAGAGGCTCAGGACCTTCTCAATCTCGATAAAAGAAGGGGAGGTAGTTTTCGGCAGGGAAACCTTCCCTAAGTTCAGGGGCGAAGTGAGGAAACTCAGATGGTCAACCAAAGTTGAGGAAAAGGTCCTTGAGGATGGAATAGTTTACGGAAAGCTTATCTTTGAGAGGGAAGACGGCCTCATAGCTGAGCCAAAACGTTACAACAATATTCTTAAGCAGGATGAGCTCAAGCACTTTCCCGAGTGGGTGAGCAGGTACCTGAAACACCTCAACGGTCTGCTTTCCAGACAGGCACTCCCCCTGAGGGAACCTGTTAGTTTTGAAGATACTCCCTGGTTTGTCCAGAACCTTGAAAAACTTGCCTCACTGCTCAAAGAACAGCTTGAGTACAGAGAGGGGATCCTGATCCTTGAAGGGGATGCAGGCGTTGGAAAGAACTTCTTGGTGGAGGTTTTCTGTGCCCTCACCCAGAGACCTCTCTTTATAGTCCCCTGCAACTCCAAGATGGAGAAGGAAGACATCACCTTCGTTTACGAGTACGACCCCAGGCGCGGAACAAAGAGAGTTTACTCTGACCTTGTAAAAGCCCTTCAGACCCCAGGAGCGGTGATCTACCTTGACGAGATCAACACCCTTCCTCCTTCACTCGTTAAGATCTTCAATCCCCTCTTTGACTACAGGCGTTACCTTGTCCTATCTTATGGCGAAACGATAAAAGCAAGGGAAGATGTTTTGATCCTTGGCGGGATGAATCCCCAGAACTACCTCGGTGTTTCCGAACTGCCTCAGGATATAAAGTCAAGGGCTGATGTGATGTTTGTTGATTATCCGCCCTTTGAGGATGATAGGGGATTCTACTATCCCGATGAGGCGCTGATACTTAAAGACTATATTCCTTCCCTCTCAGATCTCGGCAGGGAAGACTTCACCTATATCTGGTATCTCGTAGTCAACGACATTCAGACCCAGAGAGGTAAGGAACTCTTAACAGATGATCGGGAAAGGGATGTTAACCTCCTTTTTGATCTTCTCAGAATCGCCACCGAGATAAGGAAGGCATACAGGATGTACCAGACCCAGCAGTCAGAAGAACCTGTTGAGTTCGTCTTCTCTATAAGGGACACGATCAGGTGCGCCAGGAGGCTGAGAAAATACGGAAGTGCTAAGAAGGCGGTGGAAGAGACGATCATTCCCAAGATCAGCTCCCCCCTTGAAAAGGAGATAGTCAGGAGCATCATTGAGAGGACGTGAGCGAGCTTGTCATACACGGAAAGAACCCGATCATTGAAGCCCTCAGGAGCGGGAGGGAAATAGAGAAGATCTACGTTGCCCACGACTCCCATCCTCCCCACCAGGTTCTGAAGCTCGCAAAGGAAAGGGGGATAAAGGTTCAGAAGGTTTCAAGAAAAAAGGTTGAAGATCTTGCAGGCACAAAAAAGACTCAGGGGATCGTTGCCCTCCTCAGCCCCGTTGAGTACAGGTCAAGCCTTGAGCTCTTCAAAGCTACCATAGAGAGGCAGACCTTTTTCATAGCCCCGGACCACATAAGCGATCCTCAGAATCTCGGTAATCTTTTAAGAACCTGTGAGGTTCTGGGTGGTTCAGGTGCCCTTCTCCCAAGGGAAAGGTCTGTCCCTGTAAACCAGACGGTGGTCAAGGCTTCCTCGGGCGCTATCTTCCATCTTATAGTGGCAAAGGTGGTTAACCTTGCGAGGGAGCTGAGAGAGTTCAAAAAGATGGGCGGCTGGATAGTTTCTGTGGAGAAGGGAGGTAAGGACATAAGGGAAGTCCAGATTCCCCTTCCCTGTGCCCTTGTGCTTGGCTCAGAAGACAGGGGAGTGAGCAAAAACATCCTTGAGATCTCCGACCTTATCGTCACGATTCCCATGAGAGGAAAGGTCTCCTCCCTCAATGTTTCCTCCGCAGGCGCCATAGCTATGTGGGAGGTCTTCAGGTGAGGGATCACCTCCTTGACGGAACCTTTGTGGCTATTGACGTTGAGACAACGGGATTTGACATAAAGAACGCTGAGATAATTGACCTTGGAGCTGTAAGAGTGGAAGGGGGGATCATCACCGAGACCTTCTCAACCCTTGTTGACCCGGGATTCTTCATACCTGACCACATCAGAGAGCTGACAGGAATTACCAATGCGATGATAGTGGGCAGTCCCAGAATTGAGTCCGCCCTTCCAGAGTTCATTGAGTTCATCGGCGACGACATAATTGTGGGCCACAACATTACCCAGGACCTCAGATTCCTCGGAAAGTACAGCTCTTTTGTACCGGGTGCCAACCTCAAGAGACCCTTCATCTGCACCCTTCAGCTATCAAGAAAGATCCTTCCCCGCCTACCTTCTTACTCTTTGAAAAACGTTGCTGACAGCCTCGGGATCAGCTACCAGAGGCTTCACAGAGCCCTTGATGACGCAAAGGTTACCGCTTTCATCTTCCTTGATCTCCTTGAGATGCTATGGAATGATTACGGGATAGACGATTACTTCTCCATCAAAAAGCTTTCAAAAACAGGGAGGCTGTAAATGAAAGTTCTTGTAACCGGGGGAACGGGATTTGTGGGAAGGTATGTGGTGAGGGAGCTTATTGCCAGCGGTCACGATCCCGTTCTGCTGGTGAGGGACGCTGAAAAGGCAAAAACGATATTCGGTGAGTCCGTGAAGGCAATTGAGGTTGATTTTTACTCAAAAGACTCACTGGGAAGAGCCCTTGAGGAAGGAGGTGCGGGCTACCTGATTCACCTGATAGGGATACTTTTTGAGATCCCCAGGAGAGGGATAACCTTTGAGAGAGTTCATTATGAGATACCAAAGAACCTCTACGAGGTTGCAAAGGATAAGGGAATAAAGAAGGTTGTGCACATGAGCGCCCTCGGAACCGCCGACGGCGCGCCCTCAAGATACCACCAGACCAAGAGAAGAGCTGAGAAATTCCTCATTGAAAGCGGGCTCAATTACGTTATCCTCAGGCCTTCCCTGATCCTCGGACCGGAGCAGAAGCTCTTTGCAGATATGGACAGGATAACGAGAATATTTCCGGTGGTGGCTCTTCCCGGAGGGGGAGGTTACCGCTTTGCACCCGTTAGTGTCAGGGATGTGGCAAGATGCTTTGTAAAGGCTCTCACAAAGAGAAAGACCGACAGAAAGATCCTTGCCCTCTGCGGACCCAAGGAGGTAACCTTCAGAAAGCTCCTTGAAGACACCTTCAGGCTGATGGGAAGAAAGGTCCTGCTTGTGCCCATGCCAAAATCCCTGATTAGCCTTGCGGGACTTGTTGCAGAGAAGATCCTTCAGCCACCGCCCTTCTCTTCCGACCAGATGAAAATGATGTGGCGCGACAACGTCTGCGGGCTTGATCCCGATGAGCTTTCTGAGGGCGTCAGGCTCCTGACCGACAGCCAGCCCGAGAGCTACGAAGAAACCCTTCGCTGGTCAGTAGAGAGCTATATGTTTACATACTGGAAATAAAATAAAACTGAGATGGAGAAGGGAATTTGAAAGACATAAAGGCTGTTTTGAAAGAAGCCGAGCTACATCTGGATCACGCCATATACGATTCGGCAAAAATACTAGAAAAAGGACTGAAAGACGAGTATTTAAAGGATAAAGACTACGTTATTCTACTTGATGCCTTCATATTCAGGTTTATAAAGTTGCAAAGTTCAGTTAGCGAAAAGCTGTTTCCTCTGATTTATGAATATCTGACTGGAAAGGATTACACAGAAGCCACCTTCATAGATATACTTAATGATCTTGAAAAGTACAGAGTCATCCCTTCTGCAGAAGAGTGGAAAG
>JALTVH010000019.1 GCA_027049085.1 Aquificaceae bacterium
GGCTCGTTGTTAAATATGGGGATGAAGTTGTTGCAGACATTCCCATCTCGCTTGTCATAGATAGCTCACCAGAATACGATAGAGAATTTAAGGAGCCAGCATATTATGTCCAGTTAAGTAAAGAGGATACGGGAAAGATACCGCCCATTGAACTTAAACAGGCCTTACTTAAGGTGCTATCTTCGCCCAATATTTCCTCAAAGAGGTGGATATACTCCCAGTATGATTTTCAGGTAGGTACCAATACCGTTATCATTCCTGGGGGGGATGCCGCTGTTCTCAGGCTAAAATGGGTAGAAAAACCGGAGATATCTACTACATCTGGAATCGCCCTTTCCTGTGAGGGAAACGGGCGAATGGTCTACCTGGATCCCTTTGAAGGTACAAGGTACGTTGTTGCCGAGGCGTGTAGAAACGTTGCCTGCGTTGGTGCTAAACCGCTTGCTATAACCAACTGCCTTAACTTTGGGAATCCGGAGAGACCGGAAATAATGTGGCAATTTGTCAGGGCGGTGGAAGGGATGGCAAGCGCTTGTGAAGAACTCGGTGTTCCTGTTGTTAGTGGAAATGTATCCCTTTATAACGAGACTGTGAAGGATGGAGAGCAACGGAACGTTTATCCGACACCTGTCATCGCTTGTGTTGGTCGGCTGGAGGAAGTTAACAGGTACACAGATATAAAGTTTATTGACAACGATGAAATACTTCTCATTGGTGATGTGTTTCGGACTATGGAAATCGGTGGTAGCGAGTACCTAAAAGTTGTCCATGGTATGATCAGGGGACCAGTGCCTAAAGTTTACTTTGAAAAGGAAAAGAATCTTATAGATCTAATGGTCAAGTTAAGCAGAGAGAATCTAATCAACTCTGCCCATGATGTTTCAATGGGTGGTTTGATAGTAACTGTTCTTGAAAGCCTCTTTGGAACAGAGTTTGGGGTAGAGCTTGATATATACTGCGAGGAGAGGCCTGACTTTTTTCTCTTCAGTGAGGTTCCAACAAGAGTTGTTATAAGTGTTCCTCATTCAAAGCTTGATGAAGTCAAAGACATTATTGAGGAATCCGGTGTTGAGTGGATGCATCTGGGTAAGGTTACTTCCGAAAGGACTTTAACCGTAAGGTTCAATGGTGAGGAAGTTCTCAGGGAAAGCGTGAGCATTTTTGAGGAGGTGTGGGAAAGATCTCTGGCGGACAGACTCTGATTTACATATACATATTGCTGGCGGTGGTTTTTCTTGACCTGATTACAAAAGAACTTGCGGAAAGTCTGCTTTCTTCGGGAGAGATCAGAATCCTGCCCTTCCTAAAGCTATACCTCATTTACAACAAAGGTGCAGCCTTCGGGATATTTTCTGACCTCCCTGACTTCATAAGGATACCTTTACTAACAATTACGCC
>JALTVH010000020.1 GCA_027049085.1 Aquificaceae bacterium
GGGAAGGCGGGGAGGAAAGAGTGGTGGATGTTTATTATTCTGTTTGGGAACCTTTCAACGAAGCGGGGTGTGAAGATCTGCATGTACCTTGCGAGGATGATGAGGTCAATCTGGTGCCTTTCAAGCAGTTCAAGTTCCTTTTCCTCTGCCTGATCTTTATTTTCGGGCGTCTTCTTGATGTGGTAAAAGGGAATGCCGAAGAAGTCGGCGATCGGCTTGAGGCCAGGGTGGTTGCTGATCACAAGGCGGACATCACCTTTTAGCTCACCGCTCCTGAAGCGGTGCATGATGTCGTAAAAGCAGTGATCTTGCTTAGACACAAAGACTGCAACCTTTTGAACCTGTGAGCTGAAGTGGAGGCTCCAGTCCATTGAAAAGCGGTCTGCTATCTCTTTAAATCTGCTGGCTATCTCATCTTTTGGGATCCTGAATCCTTCAAGGTCCCACTCAACTCTGGCGAAAAAGATTCCCTTCTGGGAATCTATGTGCTGGTCAAAGTGGATTATGTTGCCGTTGTTTTCTGCTATGAACCCTGCGATCTCCCTGACTATTCCTTTTTTGTCCGGGCATGAGATCAGGAGTATGGCGGTGTCCATCACTCCTTGCTTTTCTCAAGGCGCTTGGCTCTTATCTTCTGTTTTCTGAGCCTCTCGTTTCTGAGCCTCTCCTTGAGGGTTTTGGGGCGCGGTCCTTTGCTCTGGCCACCTGAGCCAGCATAGACCGCCTGGTTCATGATTTCCTGGCTCCTTTCCTCCTCCAGCCTCCTCTCTTCTTCAATCTCTTCTTCAGACTTTATCCTCACCTGAAGGAGGGCGGAAACGGTGTGGCTCTTGATGTTGTGGAGGAGTTCCTCAAAGAGGTCAAAGGCTTCCCTCTTGTACTCAATCAGCGGGTCTCTCGCTGCGTAGCCCCTGAGGTATATCCCTTCCCTGAGCCTGTCAAGGACGTGAAGGTGCTCTCTCCAGAGGGTGTCAAGGATGTTCAGAAGGATTACCCTCTCTAACTCTCTCATTGCCTCGGAACTTCCTATTTCTTTTTCCTTCTCTTCATAGATCTCTTTCAACTTCTCGTGGAGGGTGTTGATTAGCCCTTCCTTGTCCCTGACCTCGGGAATTTCAATATCCCTTCCTGTCCACTCCTTGAGGAAGTTCTTGAGGGGCTCTGTTTCCCAGAGTTCGGGTTCCTCTTCTGGAAGGATCCTTTCCACCTCACGTTCAAGGACATCCTTCATGAATTCATGGATCTCTTCTTTGAGGTTTTCGCCTTCAAGGATGTCCCTTCTGAGGGAGTAGATCACCTCCCTCTGGGTGTTCATAACATTGTCGTACTCAAAGAGCCTCTTTCTGATCTGGAAGTTCTGGGCCTCAACCCTCTTCTGGGCGTTTTGCAGTGCTTTGGTGACCATCCTGCTCTCTATTGGATCACCTTCCGGGATCTTTAGCATGTCCATGAGCTTACCGACCCTTTCTCCGCCAAAGAGTCTCAGGAGGTCATCCTCCAGCGAGAGAACAAACCTTGACTCTCCCGGATCACCCTGCCTGCCGGAACGCCCTCTCAGCTGGTTGTCAATACGCCTTGACTCGTGCCTCTCCGTTCCTATGACCAGCAGACCGCCCAGCGATATGACCTTCTTCTTCTCTTCCTCTGTTATCCTGTAAGCCTCCTCAAAGGCTCTCTTCCACTCCTCTTCGCTTGCGTTCTCGGGATTCTTACCCCAGGACTGGATTATCTCTCTTGCAAGGTATTCGGGGTTTCCGCCAAGGAGGATGTCGGTTCCCCTTCCCGCCATGTTTGTTGCTATAGTAACCGCGCCGACTCTGCCCGCCTGGGCAATGATGTAGGCTTCCTTCTCGTGGTGCTTGGCGTTGAGGATGTTGTGGGGGATGCCTTTTTTGAGGACTTCCTTTATCCTTGCCTCAAGCTCCTCATCGGTGACTCCGTACTTTGCTTTGAGATCCTCAATGCGCTTTTTGACATCTTCCCTTTCAAGGATCTTCTTGATTAGCCTCTTGTTTTTGAGGAAGGAGGAGAGCTGTTCGTTGTCCTCAATTGAAACAGTTCCCACCAGAACGGGCCTTCCGAAGATGTGGTTTATGAGAACCTCCTCAACTACCTTCTGCCATTTTTCCTTTTTGGTTTTGTAAACGAGGTCTGGAAGGTCTTTTCTGATCATCGGTTTGTGGGTTGGAATCACAACCACCTCAAGGCCGTAGATTTCTCTGAATTCCAGAGCTTCGGTTTCTGCGGTTCCCGTCATTCCTGCAAGCTTTTTATAAAGCTTGAAGTAGTTCTGGAAGGTTACCGACGCAAGGGTCTGGTTTTCTTCTTTGACCTTTACACCTTCCTTGACCTCTATAGCCTGGTGGAGGCCATCAGACCAGCGCCTTCCGGGAAGAACTCTTCCCGTGAACTCATCAACTATCAGGACTTCGCCGTCCCTCACTATGTAGTGGACGTCCTTCTTGAAAAGGTGATGAGCCTTGATTGACTGAACTATCGCATGGAGGAGGTCTATGTTTTTAAGATCATAAAGGTTTTCAACGCCGAGCATCCTTTCCGCCTTAGCTATTCCCTCTTCCGTGAGGGTTACGGTTCTGTGCTTTTCATCAACGGTAAAGTCCTTTTCTGGCTCAAGCTTCCTTACAACCCTGTCGGCGGTTCTGTAGATCTCCGTGTCCATCTGGGCGGGACCCGAGATGATCAGGGGAGTCCTTGCCTCGTCTATGAGGATTGAGTCAACCTCATCTACTATTGCGTAGGTATGACCTTTGACCTGAACGATGTCCTCCTTTGAGAAGGCCATGTTATCTCTGAGGTAATCAAAGCCAAACTCGTTGTTTGTTCCGTATGTTATGTGGGCTGAGTAGGCATCGCGTCTCTCGCACTCCTCAAGGACGGTGAAGAAAGCCTTTTTAGCCTCAACGTTTACCTTTTCGGAAGGCAGGATCTCTTCGGTGAATCCCTTTTCCCAGACTCTCAGGTCGCTGGCAAGGGCATTCTTGAAGGCGGATTCATCTGCCCACTTCACGATGTAGGACTTGCCGTCTGAGTTAATAACGCCGACCTCTAAACCGAGGAATTTGAAGATCGGTCCCATCCACTGGGCGTCCCTCCTTGCAAGGTAATCGTTGACCGTTACTATGTGAACACCCTGGTCGGTCATACCGTTGACCGCTGCGGGGAGGCTCGCGACTAAAGTTTTTCCCTCTCCCGTCTTCATCTCCGCTATCTTTCCCTGGTGGAGGACAAAACCGCCGATTATCTGAACGTCAAAGTGCCTCAGTCCAAGGGTTCTTTTGGCTGCCTCCCTTACAAGGGCAAAGGCCTCAATAACTTCATCTGTTATCCTACCCCTGATTATATCTTCCCTCAGGTCTTCATCTTCCCTTATCTTTGTGTAAAGAGCCTGGGCTCTTTCCCTGATCTCAACGTTTGAGAGGGAGTCAAGATCCTTCTCAAGCTCTCCTACTCTTCTGACAAAGGGTCTGAGCTTTTTGATCTCCCTCTCGTTTTTGGTTCCGAGTATCCTTTTAACAAGCCAGCCTATCATCCGCTTTCTCCGAAGACCTTAATTTAATTAGTTTAAAATAAAAGTCCAAGGAAGCCCGGTGAAAACTGAGGAGAGAGAACACCTTATCAATATCCTGCGGGAAACGATCTACAGGCTCACGGGAAACTACTATCCTGATGAGAGGATGAAAATACTTGAGTACAAGATGGAAAGGCTAATCAAGAGCCAGAACCTTGACGGCAGTCCCCCTGAGAAAATAATCAATTACTTTCTATCAAGTCCCGAGAGGAAGAAGCTCCTCATAGATCTGATGACCGTTCCCGAAACGAGGTTTTTCAGGGAGTATGAACAGCTCACCGCCCTTATGGGCGGTCTTTTAAGGGATCTAAAAATTATTAATCTTTTGAGCATCGGCTGTTCAACAGGGGAAGAGCCTTACAGCCTTGCGATGATGATGAGGAAGGAGGGCAAGAGCGGAAGGGTGGTGGGGGCTGACATAAATGAAAAGGTCCTTGAGAAGGCTCGCAAAGGTCAGTACGGGGCTGGTGCCCTTGAGGATATCCCAGAGGAGTACAGAACCTTTGTGAGGAAAACTGGAAGGGGAATTGAGGTTGTTGAAGAGGTCAGGAGGATGGTTGAGTTCAGGAAGGTGAATCTCATTGAGGAGAGGGACTTTGAGGCTATGGGGATGACCTTTGATGCGGTTCTGTGCAGGAATGTGCTGATTTACTTTGATGCCAGCTCTAAGCGGAGGGCTCTTGAGAACATAGGAAGGGTTCTGAAGAGGAACGGATACCTTGCACTCTCATCCACCGAGATACTCCAGAGGGAATACCATGACCTCTTTGAGCCCGTGAAGGTTGGTAAGTTTTTCTTTTACAGAAAAGGGAAAGGGCATGATAAGGGTTCTGATAGTTGACGATTCGCCCTTTATCAGACTTGCTCTGAAGAAGGTCCTCTCTCAGGACGGTGAAATTGAGATCGTGGGGGAGGCGGGAAACGGCAGGGAAGCAATTAGGCAGACCGAAAGGCTAAAACCTGATGTCATCACCCTTGACATAAACATGCCTGTTATGGATGGTTTGAGCGCTCTTGAAGAGATAGTGAGGATCTGTCCCGACTGTGGGGTGCTGATGGTTAGTGCTCTGACAAAGGAGGGGGCGGAAGAGACCATGGAGGCTCTGAGCAAGGGAGCAGTGGATTTTATTACAAAGCCCTCGGACTATCAGGAGCTTTTCAACTTCGGACAAGAGATAATTGCCAAGGTCAAGGCTGTTTACGGAGCGAAGAGGGGTAAGGAAGAGAGGATCTCTGAGCCCGAGGTGAGACCTGAAGTTCAGGAACCACCTGGCGACGAGGTCAGGAAGCAACGTGCCTTTTCCGTTCATCCCTGCGTTGCCATAGGCATCTCAACGGGCGGACCCCAGACACTCAGTAGAGTTCTTCCTTCAATTCCCGCCGACTTTCCCTCACCTGTTCTAATAGCTATCCACATGCCCGACACCTTTACCGCCACCTTTGCAAGGCACCTTGACGCTCTTACAAGGCTTCCGGTCAAAGAGGCTGAAGAGGGAGAGGTTATTGAGGGAGGAAGGATTTATATCTCAAAGGGTAGGATCCATATGACTCTCACAGGAACAAAGGAAAGGGCGCGAGTCAGGTACATAAAAGATGACTCTTACATCTACAAGCCATCTGTTGACCTGCTCTTTGAGTCGGTGGCTAAGGTTTACGGACCTGACGCTATCGGAGTGGTTATGACAGGAATGGGAAACGATGGCTCAAAGGGAATCGTGGCGATAAAGAGGGCTGGGGGCGTAACGGTGGCTGAGGATCCTGCAACCGCTGTGCTCTGGGCGATGCCAGAAAACGCTATAAAGACGGGTGCGATTGACCACGTTGTGCCCAAGGAGAAAATCCCTTCCTTACTCGTTGAGCTTGTGATGAGGACCGCTCACAGGTAGCCTGCCTCAACGCCTATGCAGGCGTTGTAAACAAACTGAATCCTGTCCCTGTACTTCTCAATCACCTCTAAGTTTTCAGCACCGGGCTGGAGCCACACAACCTTTGCTCCTACTTCAATGGCTTCCTGAACTATCGGCTCAATGTGGGCAGGGTTTCTGTAAACGTTAACAATGTCTATAGGCTCAGGAACATCTTTGAGGGAGGGAAGAACCTCAATGCCGAGGATTTCCTGACCGGCGTACTTGGGATTGATCAGATAAACCTTGTGCATTCCCTTTTTGACGACCTTCTCAGTTGTGTAATAGGAAGGTCTTTCCGGGTTTGAGGAAATACCGATTACCGCAACTACCTTGGCGTTCTTGAGGGCTTCAAAGGCATCGTCCCTGTGCTGAACCTCTTCCATTTTCTTTCCTCCTACTGTTGTAGGGATCTTAGTATATCGCTTTGAGGGTAAACTTTCCTCTTTATTCAACGATTAGATTTTGAAAAGCTGGTGGAGGGAAAAAGTAATGTTCTTCAAAATTGTCATTTTATTTATTTCCCTGGTTTCAATTTTCTGGAGTGCGGAATTTTCTTTTGTTGAGCCGGTTAGAGGGAAAATGTCCGTTGATGACTACTTTAACACTCTTGGTATGCCTGATCTATAGTATGGAGAGATTTGTGGAGGACAACCAGAAAAATGTTCCTATTACATTAAGAATCAGGATGGAATTTATCTTGAAGAATATCATGAAGATGAAAACAATAAATTAAGTTTTTATGGAAAAGCTCGCTACCGTGAAAATGCTTATCTTTTTGTTAAGAGGTCTTATCGTGTAGGCGATCTTTCAGATAAAGAGTATTATCTAATAGATCAATACGGAGATAAATTATATTTTAACGTTTCACTGCCGTGGAAAAAACTCGCCGTTTTTCCCTTAATCAATAAAAACATTCTTGTTGTAACTAAGGAATCGGTAATTGAATATTCTCCTGAAGGTGAGGTTTTGAAAATTCCTTTACCGAGATCTGTTGAGTTTGTTTACATCGGAAATTCACCAGATGGCTTTGTTTCAATGATAGCAGTGGGAGATAACGACATTGTTTTTATAAATTACAAGGGTGAAAAAACCCAATTCATTGTGGATTCCAACGTTCTTTCAACCTATGGCGACAGAATGGGCATTTTATCTATTTATCCAGAGAATGAGAGTATATCCTACTCTGCTGTTTATCGTTATATGAATCCCTACAACAAAGGCCTTGTCCTTTACCAAATTGATTTTTCTAATGGCACCTTTATTAAAGGATTTCTTTTTAATTCAGAAGACAGAAATATTGGTTTTGATCCCTCGGTGTATACAACGAATGAGGAAGTCATAGTTTCTGCCAAAAATTCAACAGAAGGAGGTTACGTTCACTTTGTTATACCCAAGAATGAGGTTGCAAAAATTGAGGGAGCCGTGCCAGAACACATAAAAGGTTTTGAGGGCGAGAAGACGATGGAGTTTCAGTTCTCAGCCAGAGCTTCACTTTTAACCTGGAAGGCAGGTTCAGCGGTAAAAAAGGATGACGTAACTTACGCAGAGGTAACTTATGATATGAGCAACTCATTGTTTTATGGAGTATCAATGGAAGGAAGGGTAGGTAAAAACCAGTTGGCTGTGAGTTATTTGAGGAACAAGGCTGAAGAGAAAGGCGGACTTACAGCCAAGGTCTCGGAGTATATTTCTGCTGTAGTTGATTTCAATGATCTCATCGGTAAAAGAAGGACTCTAAGAATAGGATATGAGAAAGGAAGAATAAATGGAATAGCGCGGTTTAAAAGCGGTG
>JALTVH010000021.1 GCA_027049085.1 Aquificaceae bacterium
TGTGAGCAGGTAGAGCCTGCGGAAAAGGGCAGAGGTATAGTCAGGAGGGAAGTAACAAGGGTCATCACTCCCGGTACATTCTTTGAAAGGGAGACCTCGGGGCTTGCCTGCGCTTTTAAAAAGGGCAGGGAATGGCTTGTTGGGTTGTTGAACCTCTCTGTTGGGGATTTTTATGGTGCCCTGGTGAAGGGCGACGAGCTTTACGACCTTCTCTCAAAATTCAGGGTAAGAGAGCTGATCCTTCCAGAGAACCAGAGCGTTGATGAAGACAGACTAAAGGCCCTCGGTGTGTGCAAGACAGTTCTTGATGAAGAGTTCTTCATGGACGGGAGTGAGGACCTTAAAGAGTTCCTCAGGGGCGTGAGCCTGAGGTCCCTTGGTTTTGAAGACGATGAACTCTCTGCCGTCCTTGGAACCGCTTACAGGTATGCAAAGTTCACTCAGAGAAGCTTTACGCCCTTTATTAAGAAACCAAAGCCCTTCATTGATGAGGGCTTTGTCAGGCTGGATCTGAAAGCTGTGAGGGGGCTTGAGCTTATTGAAAGCTCAGAGGGCAGGTCTGAGCACTCTCTCCTTTCGGTAATTGACAGGACACTCACGGGCATGGGCAGGAGGAGGCTGACCTTTCACCTTCTCAATCCTTTCAGGACCAGGGAGAAGATTGAGGAGATTCAGGAAAGCGTTGAGGTCCTACTGAAAGATAAGGGAAAAAGGGAAAGGATCAGGGAGATTCTTGAGGGAATGGGAGACCTTGACAGGCTCATTTCAAGGATAAGCGGAGGAATGGCCTCACCGAGAGAACTTATCCACTTCAAGAATGCTCTCTACAGGGTTTCCCTCCTCAAAAAGGAGCTTGAAGGGTTTGGCGGACTTGTGGGAAAGCTCGGTAATGATCTTGAGAACACCGAGGAGGTTGCCGAAGAGATAGAAAGGGTCCTTACCGATGATCCACCAGTTCACATCAGGGAAGGCGGGCTTATTAAGGAAGGTGTTGACAGCCATCTTGACGAGCTCAGGTTCGTCAGGGACAATGCCAGGGAACTGCTCAGAGGATATGAGGAAAGGCTCAGGAAAGAGACAGGGATAGGGAGTCTCAAGGTCGGATACAATCGGGTCATCGGTTTTTACATAGAGGTTACAAAGCCAAACCTTCATCTTGTTCCGAAGGAATTCAGAAGGAGGCAGACTCTAACAAACGCTGAGCGGTTTATAACCGAAGAGCTTCTGAAGCTTGAGGAAAGGATCCTTTCTGCCCAGACACGTATAAACGACCTTGAGTATGAGATTTACTGCAGGCTCAGGGAGAGGATCCTTGAAAAAGTTGACGATATAGGAAGAAACGCCTCAATCGTCGGTGAGGTTGATTACATCCAGTCCCTTGCTCACCTTGCCCACCAGAAGGGCTGGGTCAGGCCAGAGATAAGGGAGGAAAAGGTACTGATCATTGAGGGAGGAAGGCATCCCGTGATTGAGGAATTCACCGAGAGCTACGTACATAATGACACTCTGATGGATATGGATTCAAGGGTTCACATAATAACCGGTCCCAATATGGCTGGAAAGTCCAGCTACATCAGGCAGGTTGCCCTCATAACCATCCTTGCCCACATGGGAAGCTTCGTGCCCGCAAAGAGGGCTGTTATAGGAGTTGTGGACGGAATATTTACAAGGATAGGGTCGGGAGACGTTCTTGCCCTCGGTGTTTCAACCTTTATGAACGAGATGCTTGACGTTTCTGCAATGCTGAATCTTGCAACGGATAGGAGCCTTGTGATCCTTGATGAGGTAGGGCGGGGAACCTCCACCTACGACGGAATCGCACTCTCAAAGGCTATTGTTGAGTACATTGCTAAAGACCTCGGTGCGAGGACTCTTGTTGCGACCCACTTCCTTGAGCTTACAGAGCTTGAGGAGGTGATTCCCTGCGTCAGGAATTACCACATGGGCGTTAGGAGAGATGGGGAGAGGGTCGTCTTCCTTTACACACTTTTAGAAGGTTCCTCTGAAAGCAGTTTTGGTGTTGAGGTTGCAACCATGGCAGGTCTTCCGGAAAAAGTTGTTAAGAGGGCAAGAGAAATACTGGGAGACCTTGAAGGTAAAAATGGAAGTGTGGGGTCAAAGAGTTCCAGAGCAGTAGCTGTTGCCGTTGGGAAGTGTAAAGTGAATGAAAGTGAAAGGGCTGTTCTTGAAGAGATAAAAAGAACTGAAGTGGCTACAACCACTCCCCTTGACGCCCTTTTAAAGATCTCAGCCTGGAAGAGGGAATTAACTTAAAAGAGTGGACGAAGTCAAACTCGTTTCCCAGTATCTTGAAAAAACGGACTGGGAGGTCAGAGAAAACAGCAATATGACCTATTCCCTTCAGGGGCTAAACTTCTACATTACATCAAAGGTCATAAGAAATTACTGGCTTAAGGAGATATATCCAGAAAGGATAGCAAGAGCCCATATAGAGGGCCATTTCCATATTCATGACCTTCAGGTCCTGAGCGTTTACTGCATGGGCTGGGATCTTATGGACCTTCTGATGGAAGGTTTCAAGGGCGTCAGAGGTAAGGTTGAGGCCTCTCCGCCAGAGCACTTCACCTCCGCCCTCGGTCAGGCTGTGAATTTTCTTTACACCCTTCAGGGTGAGGCTGCAGGTGCCCAGGCCTTTTCCAACTTTGACACCCTGATGGCTCCCTTTATCAGGTATGACGGACTTACCTATGAGCAGGTAAAGCAGGCTGTTCAGGAGTTTGTTTACAACCTGAACATTCCTACAAGAACAGGCTTTCAGACCCCCTTTACCAACCTCACCTTTGACCTGAAGGTTCCATCCTTCCTTGCAGACCAGGCGGTTATCGTTGGGGGAAAGGCTCTTAATGACACTTACGGTGATTTTCAGGAAGAGGTCAATATGCTCAACAGAGCCTTCTTTGAGTTAATGTCCGAGGGGGATGCAAGGGGAAGGGTCTTTACCTTTCCTATCCCGACCTACTCCATAACTAAGGATTTTGACTGGGATGATGAAAACCTCAGGGGACTCTGGGAAATGACAGCCCGCTACGGGATTCCTTATTTTGCCAATTTTATAAACAGCGACATGAAGCCCGAGGATGTAAGGTCAATGTGCTGTCGTCTGAGGCTTGAAACGAGGGAACTGCTCAAAAGAGGTGGCGGTTACTTTGGTGCAAATCCTCTCACTGGCTCCATCGGTGTAGTCACCATAAACCTACCCCGACTTGGCTACCTCTCTGAGAACGAGGAGGAATTCCTGCAGAGACTCGGGGAGCTTATGGACCTTGCAAGGGATTCTCTTGAGATCAAGAGAAGGGTAATTGAAAAATTTATGGAAGAGGACCTCTACCCCTACTCAAAGTTTTATCTGAGGATGGTAAAGAAGAGGTTCGGGGAGTACTGGAAGAACCACTTCTCAACCATAGGGATCATTGGTATGAACGAGGCATGTGAGAACCTCTTTGGAAAGAATCTCGGCGATGAGAGGTGCAGAGAGTTTGCCCTCAGAGTTCTAAAGTTTATGCGGGAGAGGCTTTTGAAGTACCAGGAGGAGACGGGCAATCTTTACAACCTTGAGGCAACACCGGCGGAGTCAGCTTCCTACAGGCTTGCAAGGATAGACAGCGAAAAGTACCCGGAGATCTCAAGGCCTTTCTATACCAGTTCAACCCAGCTTCCCGTTGATTTCACCGATGATCCCTTTGAGGTTCTTGAACACCAGAAGGACCTTCAGGTTCTCTATACAGGGGGAACAGTGGTCCATTTCTTTGTAGGTGAGAGGATTAGGGACTGGAAGGCTGTGAGAAGCTTTGTCCGAAAGGTCGCTGAAAATTATCCCATCCCATACTTCACTATAACGCCCACCTTCAGCCTCTGCCCCTCTCACGGCTATATCTCCGGTGAGCATCACACCTGCCCTGTATGTGGTGAGGAGTGCGAGGTCTACTCCAGAGTTGTTGGTTACTACAGACCGGTAAACCAGTGGAATGAAGGAAAGCAGGTGGAGTTCAGGAGCAGAAAAACCTTCAGGGTCAGTTAATGGTTATTGGCGGGATCCAGAAATTTTCCCTTCTTGATTTCCCCGGAAGGACAGCATGTATCATATTTACTCAAGGGTGCAATTTCAGATGCCCATACTGTTACAACAGGTCTCTCGTTCTTCCTGAATACTATACCGATCCTCTGCCCGAAGAGGAGGTCTTCAGGTTCCTCCGCAAGAGGGGGGGGCTACTTGAGGGTGTAGTGATCACTGGAGGAGAGCCTGCTGTTCACCCAGACCTGCCTGAGTTTGTTGCAAAGCTAAAGAGTTTGGGCTACCTGATCAAGCTTGACACCAACGGATCATTCCCTGAGGTTTTGAAAAATATGATTGATGAAAGGCTTATTGACTTCGTTGCCATGGATGTAAAAGCTCCCCCCGAGAGGTATGAGGAAGTCGTCAGGGCGGAAGTGAAGGTGAGAAATATCTTAATTAGCATTGAACTTCTAAAAAATTCAGGTATTCCCTATGAATTCAGAACCACAGCAGTAAAGGGGTTTGTGGATAAGGATGATCTGATCAGAATAGGCAGACTCTTAAGAGGTGCAGAGCGCTATGCGATACAGAGGTTTGTTCGTGCAGATTCTCTGGTTGATCCTGCCTTCCGTCAGATGGTTCCGCCACCTGATGAGGTTTTAACGGTGGTCGCCTCTGATCTGAGAAAATATATAAAGGAGGTGGAAGTGAGATGAGGGCTTTGGGGCTGCTACTGCTGTTTTTTTCATTATTTATATTCTCCTTCGGCCAGATCAGTGACAGCGAGCTCAAAAAGGATATGCAGTTCGTGGATAAAGTAGAGAAGAGGCTCAAGGTAATAGACAGGGAACTCCAGGAAAAAGGATTCAACACAGAGCTCGTGGATGAGCTTAATTCTTACGGCTACCCGATGAATATGCTCAAAAACAAGTACCTTGACTACAACGAGGAGCGTTACGGTAAACTTTACAGGTTCTACAAAAGAGTTGATAGAGTCTACAACGAGGTTCTTTACGTCAAGAGAGGTGTGTTTCCCGCTATTCTTATGGATGAGGTAAAGGAGATCAGATCTCCCGTCTGCAACATAAGAGCTGAAGGGAATAGGAGGGAAACCCTAACTATCGTTATTGAAGATCCCAATAATGAAAAGGCTGTGCTGGAACTTCTCACAAAAACTCAGCTTCAGTATGTTCACCTGATCGGTGTCAAGACACTCAATTTTGAAAAGTGCCCCTGAACTCAACGCCTGTTTTTCCCCTTTCTATGTGACCAATCTTGAAGGCTTTATCCCCAAGTACCGATAAAGCTTTTTCAGTCTCGTCTTTTGCGACCACAAGGATCATCCCCACCCCCATGTTAAAGGTCTTCAGCATTTCCCCTTGGGGTATTCTGCCCACACTTGAGAGCCAGACCATTTCAGGCGGAACATTGATCGCTGAAAGATCAATGATGGCCTTTACACCTTCTGGCAGGATTCTCACAAGGTTTCCCGCTATCCCGCCCCCCGTTATATGGGCTATCCCTTTAACATCAACCTCTTTCCTTACCTTCATTACTTCCTTAACGTAAATGGCGGTCGGCTTCAGGAGGACTTCCCCCAGAGGAGCACCGAGCTCATCGGGATTCTCCCTCAGAGAAATGTTTTTATCCTTCAGTACCTTCCTGATCAGTGAGAACCCGTTGCTGTGAAAGCCATTGGATCTAAGGCCTATAAGAACATCATCCTTTTCTATCTTTGAGATGTCAAAAACTTCTTCCTCTTCTGCCATACCAACGCAGAAACCCGCCAGATCATAGACTCCCTCGGGGTAAAATCCGGGCATCTCCGCGGTTTCACCGCCTGCAAGTACACATCCCGCAAGTCTGCACCCCTCAATAATTCCGTCTATAAGTTCCCTGATAACTTCCTCTTTTATCTTTCCTGTTGCTATGTAGTCAAGGAATAGGAGAGGCTTTGCCCCTGTTGTGATCACATCGTTAACATTCATGGCGACAAGGTCAATGCCCACCGTACGGTGAACGCCGAGCTCTTGAGCGATCTTGAGTTTTGTTCCCACACCATCAGTGGTTGTAAATATCACAGGATTTCTGTAGCCTTTGAGGGACATTCCACCTGCAAAGGCACCTATCTGATCAAAAGCTTCTCCAAAATTTTCCCTGACTCTGTTTTTTATATACTGAACCAGCCTATCTGCTTTTTCTATATCAACCCCTGCATCCTTATAAGAGGTCAAGATCCGTTCCCCCTGAAGTAAAACTCCTCCACCAGCGTGTAAACTGGACCTATGCTTGTCAGACTGCTTGATATCAGAGCTATCCTGTCAACCGTTTCTTCTCCGAAGTTAAAATTCTTGTATCTGTTCATGTAACCAGAGAGTTTTTTACGGTCAGCTTCTTTTATCCTGCAGAGAGTCACGTGGGCGTGGAAGGGCCTTGCCTCAGGTTTGATTCCTGCGCTTTTGTTGAGCTTGGAAACCTCTCCTGCAAGGGATCTGAGTCTGTCCTCACCCTTTGAAACACCAATCCAGAGGACACGTGGCTTCTTTCGGTCAGGGAATACACCGAGGGCTCGGTACTTCACCTTAAAGGGTTTGTATTTTTCCGCAATTTCCTGAAGGTTTTTTAGCACAGATACCGCCTGATCATTGGAAATCTCCCCAAGGAACTGGATAGTAACGTGGAGGTTCTTGGGATCAACCCATCTGCCCCTGATAAAGTTTCTTGTTTCCTCCTCTATCTTTCCGAGATAATCAGTAAGGTTGCTTGTTGTGAAGAATCCAACAAAGGCGCGCATCAGGACTCTTATTTTATAACAGTGTTATCGGGCTAACTAAGGCAACGGTCCTTACACCAAAGTAAAAGATGTGGATCCTGAATTTATAGGTAAGTATGTGAGCTGAGTACCTGCCCTTGGCGTTTACAGAAAGGTTCACCCTTTTCTGACTGTAAATTCCCTTAACCTTCTGATCCTTATAGATAAATATCAGGGGCTTTCTAAGATCTGCTTCCACGACGTAGCGGAAAGGATATCTTGTAACTTCCCCGGGCAGGTAAAAGCTCCTTTCTGAATAGGCAAAGATTTTGACCTTTGGATTTCCGAAGACAACCACGGCACCCCTCAGGAATTCATCAACGTAAGAATCTCTGATGAGCAGTTCCCTTGAAAAGTAAAGATTGCGCCTGTTTCCGAGGATGTAATTGTAACCAGGGACCTCAAAGCCGAGATAGGTGGTAAAAAGCATCCTCTGGTCGTGGGCTATCAGGTAGCAGT
>JALTVH010000022.1 GCA_027049085.1 Aquificaceae bacterium
CCATGGCTGTTGCTGTTCCTGAAGGAAATATATTCAGAACCTGTGACGTTACGGGCTTTAAGGTTGACACGAGGGCGGAGCTTATTGCAAAAGTAAATGCAGTTTTTGCGGTCGTTTCTTTTCTGATAGCTGTCATAGCTGCCCTGTTACTTGTCCTGACGCGATGGCAGATCTTTCACCTTCTTCCTGTTGACTGGTATTACAGAGTCCTTACCCTTCACGGGCTTGATGCCCTCGTTTTCTGGATAATCTTCTTTGAGCTCGCTGCACTCACCTTTGCCTCTACCGCATTCCTCAACACGAAGATGTCATCACCCACATGGGGATGGATAGGCACAGCTCTGGCGATCCTCGGTTTCCTCATGGTCAACTACATGATCCTCACAGGCAACGCCGACGTTCTGATGACCTCCTACGCACCTCTTAAAGCCCATCCCCTCTTTTATCTGGGGATGATCCTCTTTGCTGTCGGTGCACTCGTTATAGTAACGGTTTTCTTTGCCAATCTCATGATCTGGCGGAGAGAAAATCCCGGGCAGTCCCTGCCGCTCTTTATCTATGGTCTGATGGCTGCAGGGATCATCGCCGTTATAACTATAGTTTCCGGTGCGATCATTTACATACCCACCTTCCTCTGGTCTCTCGGAATAATAAGCGACATAGACCCCGCTGTCTATAAGCTCGTGTGGTGGGGCCTGGGGCACCCATCCCAGCAGATAAATGTTTCTGCTCATGTTGCAGTGTGGTATCTCCTTGCCTTCCTTACTGTTGGAGGACAATCAATCAACGAGAAGGTCAGCAGATTCGCCTTTGTCCTTTACATAGTTGCGATAAATGTTGCCTCAGCTCACCACCTCCTTGTTGACCCAGCGGTAAGTCCTGTGTGGAAGGTATGGAATACTAGCTACGTCATGTACCTTGCGGTCTTTGCTTCCATGATCCATGCCTTTGCTATTCCTTCCGCAATCGAGGTTGCCCAGAGGAAGAGGGGCTTTACCAACGGTCTCTTTGAGTGGCTAAAGCGCGCGCCCTGGGGCAATCCTGCCTTCTCGGGTCTCATGCTGTCAATGATAATCTTCGGTTTCATCGGCGGGATAACGGGCGTGGTAAACGGTATGGAGCAGACCAATATAATCGCCCACAATACCCTTTCCGTCCCGGGGCACTTCAAGGGAGCTGTAGTTGGAGGAACCACCCTCGCCTTTATGAGTGTCACTTACTACCTTATTCCCCTGCTCTTCAGAAAGAAGATAGCTTTCTACGGTATCTCCAAGTTCGTTCCCTGGCTTTTCGGAATAGGTGTTTCAATCCTTGCGGTCTCAATGTATATTCTTGGCGCCTTTGGTATTCCCAGGAGACACTGGGATATAACTTTCTCAGGTGGTCCC
>JALTVH010000023.1 GCA_027049085.1 Aquificaceae bacterium
GAAGTGCTCTGTCCTCCGCAAGGTCTGGACTGGCGAGGTAAAGGAGTCTGTCGCTCTCCTTCCTGATAGAAAGGCCGTAAGCTTTGAGGAAGGCGTTTCTCCACACCACGATAAAGAGCTTCATGTGAAAAGAGAGCTTAGTGGGTCTGTAGGAGGGATGGGGCTTGTACTTTTCAGGCTGGCGTATGCCCTCAAGTTCCATCTTTTTGATGATCCTCTCAACCTGATCTGGAGGCGGATGGGGAACGTCGGGCCATCCGAAGACGTCAACCGCTCTTCTTCCAAGCTTGAAGACCCAGGAAGTGAACCTTGTGAACTCTTCTGCCGGGGGAACGAGGAGGTACCTGAACTCCCTCTGGCCAAACTCAACGCTCTCTGGAAGGTCGCCAACAGCTCTTATAAGAGCTTTTGGACCCTCTTTTCTCAGAAGGTCTTCAATCTCATAAAAACCTATGTACTCGCTCTTCCAGAGGGAAATAAGTATAGGTTCCCTTCCGAGCCCAAAGGGCATAAGGCGGATTCCCGAAAGGATTAGCCTTTCCCTGCGGGTGTTACCTGCAAGCCAGAGGTACTTGTCAAGGTATATCTTAAACTCTCTCGGGCTTGATAGCAGTTTATCCCATCCCTCCTTCGAGACCCCAAGGGGGTCAACCACGTCCACAAAATTAAAGGGTAGATTCAGAGCGCTCATATCTGTATTTTTCGGCAACTCCCCGGATTTCAATTATAGATTCCACGATCTTCTCCAGTTCACTTAGTGGAATCTGATTTGGTCCATCGGAGAGAGCTCTGTCGGGGTCAGGGTGTGTTTCCATAAAAACTCCGTCAACCCCAACCGCCACCGCAGCACGGATCAGGGGAAAGGCAAACTCCCTCTGCCCACCAGACCTGTTGCCGAGGCCGCCGGGGATCTGAACACTGTGGGTCCCATCAAAGATTACCTTTGCAAAGGAAGACATTATAGGAAGAGCACGAAAGTCAACAACAAGATTGTTGTATCCAAAGGAGCTACCCCTCTCTGTCAGGTATATTTCCTCTGCACCCGCATACTTGAGCTTCTCAACGATATTCTTTGTGTCCCAGGGAGCCATAAATTGCCCTTTCTTCACATTCACTGGCTTCCCTGTCTTTCCTGCTGAGACAATGAGGTCGGTCTGCCTGCACAGAAAGGCAGGGATCTGGATTATGTCAACTACCTGGGCCACCGGCTCTGCCTGCCAGCTCTCATGGATATCTGTTGTCACAGGAAGCCCGAACTCTTCCTTCACTTTCCTTAGAGCTTTAAGACCAAACTCAAGGCCATGGCCCCTGAAGGAATTTATTGAAGAGCGGTTCGCCTTGTCAAAGGAGGACTTAAAAACAAAGGTGACTTCCGGAAA
>JALTVH010000024.1 GCA_027049085.1 Aquificaceae bacterium
AAGCTTCTGACTGAGATCCAGAAGGATCTTCCCCTTGTGGGAAGGCCTTTCCTTTATCTGGCAAGGAGGCTGGGGAGGGAAGAGGATGAGGTCATTGACCACCTAAAAAGGTTCAGGGATCAGGGCATAATCAGGCACTTTGGTCCCATCTTTGACGCCGATTCCTTGGGCTACCACTCTGCCCTTGTTGCCTTTAAGGTGAATGGTGACCTCACCGAACCGGCAAAGGTTATTGAGAGCTACCCCGGTGTAAGCCACTGCTACGAGAGGAAGGATGATCTCAACCTCTGGTTTACCATAGCTGTCCCTCCCGATTCCAGCCTTGGTCTTGAAGGTGTAGTGAGCCTTCTTGCCCGGAAAACAGGTGCCCTCAGGTGGGGGATCTTCAGAAAGCTAAAGACCTTCAAGCTCAGGGTCAGGCTTGACTTCAGCTCCCCCTCTGAGAAAGATGATCCCTTTGTTCAGAAAAAAACGGGAAGGCTGAATCTCAGCGATGATGTAAGGAAGGCGGTCCTCCTCACTCAGCACTCCCTCCCCCTTTGCAGGAGACCCTTTGCAGAGCTTGCACAGCAGGACGGAATGAGTGAGGAAAAGATACTAAGTATTCTGACCGATTTAAAGGTTAAGGGGGCAATGAGAAGGTTTTCCGCGGTTCTCAATCACCGAAAGGTGGGGTTCAGATCCAACGCTCTGGTTGTCTGGCAGATACCTGATCAGCGTATTGAGAAAGCAGGAAGGATTCTCTCAGGATACAGAGGCGTTTCCCACTGCTACCAGAGAACCTTCACAGGCAACTTTGAGTGGAAATACAACCTCTTTTCAATGATTCACGGAAGGTCGGAAGAGGAGGTCCTTTCCTTCACGGACGGGCTTGCCAGAGAGCTTGAACCTCTTGATTACAGGGTGCTCTTCTCGGGGAGGGAATTTGTCAAGAGACGAGTGAGGTTCTTTACGGAGGATTACTATGAATGGGAAAGGCGAGAACATTGAGCTCCTTCATACAAGAGACCGCATAGTTCAGTCTGCCCTGAGGCTTTTTTCAAGAAAGGGATTCAGGGGGACAACTATAAAGGACATAGCCCATGAGGTTGGCGTTACAGAGGGCGCAATTTACAGGCACTTTGAGAGTAAAGAGGAGCTGATGGAACACATCACCAAAAAGATAGCAGGCGAAATAGACCTCCTCCTTACGGAGGAGGTGCTCTCTAAGGAGGGAATAAAGGAAAGAGTGGAGGCACTCGTTGAATCCCTTGCCTGTTATGCCTTCAATAACCCTGATTCCTTTCGCTACATGGCGGTGTTTCATCTGCTGAGGGAGGAGGACGAGGAAAAGGGACGTTATCTTCCGGGAATAAAGATCCTCCAGATGCTCA
>JALTVH010000025.1 GCA_027049085.1 Aquificaceae bacterium
AGGGGTCCTCCCCTTTGGTGGTACCTTCCTTATATTTTCTGACTACATGAGACCCACCATCAGGCTTGCTGCTATGTCAGGCCTTCAGGTAATTTATGTCTTCACCCATGACTCAATAGGACTTGGAGAGGACGGACCAACCCACCAGCCTGTAGAGCAGCTCCCATCACTTAGATTGATACCAAACCTTGTGGTTATAAGACCTGCTGATGCTAACGAGGTGAGGGTGGCGTGGAAGGTTGCCATAGAGAGGAAGGAAGGACCTACTGCGCTAATTCTAACGAGGCAGAGCCTTCCCATAATTGACAGGGAAAAGTTCCCTTCGGAAGAAAATCTTGAAAGGGGTGCATACATCCTTAAGGATTCTGAAGGAAGACCAGATCTAATATTGATGGCTTCCGGTTCTGAAGTTCACCTTGCCCTCGATACTTCAGAGATATTAGAGCAAAAGGGAATAAAGGTAAGGGTTGTAAACTTCCCGAGCTTTGAGCTATTTGAATTGCAGGAGGCAAGCTACAAGAACCATGTATTCCCAGGAGAAGTTAAAAAGAGAGTTGCCATTGAAGCGGCTCGGGGGATGTGCTGGAGCAAGTATGTTGGATCAGAAGGAATAGTAGTTTCCATGGAAACCTTTGGAAAATCCGCCCCAGGCAAGGCTCTCTTTCAGAACTTTGGTTTTACCCCTGAGTCGGTCGCTCAGAGGGTGATCAGTCAATGGTTCTCTTGAGTTTAGAGTAAGTTTTTCCTGTCCGTTTCTCTGTAGCCAACCAGCTCTTTTATAGCCTCTGCAAACTCCCTGATTTCCTTCTGAGCACCCTCATGTATCCTGAGAGTTATAAAGTTGTCAAGGGCTATCCTTGGAACAGTCCAGTAGTAGCGCGTTTTCATAAACTGGGGAAGAATACCTCTTGCCAGCTCTTTTGCAACTTCTTTTACTGTCATCTTTTCATAAAGATCCATGCTCCTATTGATCAGTCCCTTTATCTCACTCAGAAACTCACTTTGGAGGGGCTCCTCAACACCTTCATCCACAGACGCCTGTTTGTTAGACCTTGCCTGCTTTCTCAGAACCTCAGGGATATAAAACTTTATATCGTAGGCCGTGTACCTCCTTGAGATCTCGTTGTAAGAACCGAATCTGTGCCTGTGCCACTGGCGTGCCACAAATAGAGGGCACTCAACTATGAAAGTGTAGTAATCCATTTCTGTGCCAAGCTCAAGGCGATCAACTAAGCCGATCCATCCGGAGGAAGTTACCCTCTTTTCCTGCAGGAAAACTCTATCTGTTGAGTAGGGGAGAGCTGAAAGGTCATCGTCGGATATCTTTCCACCTTTTTCAACTATGGTCCAGGTTGTAGGAAAGAACCGCTTAACCTCTTCAAAGACCTCACCTGGGATAATTCTGGAGGCGTTTATAGCATTTCTCAAATTCAACCAGATGTAATCGCCCGAGAAATAAATCTGCACAGAAGGGTTATCAATCTTCTCAAGGATGGCCAGCCATTCCTTTTTTGATGCTTGAAAGGCTATTATATTGTGCTCAAAAGGAGATGCATGCTTGTGGACAAAGAGGTATCTTAAGAGCCTCTTATCTCTATCGGGATCACTGATCTCGTCCTTTCCAAAGGAAACCCTTGCACACCTCACTGACCGCTGATCAGAGCCCATTATGTGTATTTCCATTTCAGGCCTCTTTCCAGTCTTCCTCTGCGCTCTTCCTGTATAGAATTTTCTCTCCTTCTCCCTTTACCTCGTAGCCCTTTGAGACGAGATCAACTATCCTTGATGAGTGAGCTACCTTCCTGTAAACCCAGAGAATAAGGATCCACGTGAAAAGAAACAAACCCCCTATCAGGATCCCTATACTTACCAGGAACTTTTCAAGAGTACTTGGATTGGCTATTCTGAAAAACACATCAAGACCATCAAGGTTCTTATTGAGGGTGCTGAGAGAATCAACCTTTTTGCTGATGTCATCAAGCTTTGCCTTAACCTCGTCAATCTGAAGGGCAACTTCCTTTACCAGCCCTTCCCTTGATTCCTCATCTTTTGGCTTTTCCTTCGGAGCATCGCCATCCTTTTCCGCTGTTGAGGCAGGCAGGACAACGTAGGAAGGATCTATCTCGCATTTCTTAATGTAAGCATCTTTGAAGTCCCTTTTTACTTTTTTAAGGATATCACCAAGGTCTGACTTTTTGTCGCTTGCTCCAACTCTTAGGAGAAAAACCTGACCCCTTTTTTCAACTCTGGCATCGGTGAGGCTACTGACCTTATTGTAATATTCCTGTATCCTTTCAAAATTTCTATCCGCAGCAACCTGAATACAGAATTTCATATCAGAAGGAAATGAGAAAGAAATAATAGAAAGCAACAAAGGGACTAAAGCCCTCATCACCCCCATCTTATACCGCTTTTTCATATATGATTTTTGGTTTCTTTTTATCTTTTACGGTGTCAATATCAATTATTACCTTCTTGACCTTTCCCATTGAAGGGATCTCAAACATTGTGTCTATCATCACCTCTTCCATGATCGCCCTTAACCCTCTTGCTCCTGTCTTTCTCCTTATCGCTTCCTTGGCTATTTCCTTGATTGCCTCATCTGTAAATTCGAGTATTACCCCGTCAAGCTCAAAAAGCTTTGTATACTGCTTTATCAGTGAGTTTTTGGGCTCGGTCAGAATCCTTACAAGGTCCTCTTCAGTCAGCTCATCAAGGGTTGTAATGACGGGAAGCCTTCCAACAAACTCTGGAATGAGACCGTACCTTATCAGATCATCGGGCTCAACGTATGCCATAACGTTTTCATCATCCTTTAACTTCTTAATTGAAGACTCAAAACCCATCGTTGACTTTCCGAGCCTGTGCTTTATTATTTCCTCAAGGCCAACGAAGGCGCCGCCGCAAATGAAAAGAATATCGGTTGTATCTATCTGGATGAATTCCTGATGTGGGTGTTTTCGCCCACCCTGGGGTGGGACGTTGGCAACCGTACCTTCAATGATCTTAAGAAGCGCCTGCTGAACACCTTCTCCAGAGACGTCCCTGGTTATGGAGGGATTGATTCCTGCCTTTTTGGCGATCTTGTCTATCTCGTCAACGTAAATTATTCCCTTCTGGGCAGCGGAGACATCGTAACCGCAGTTCTGAAGGAGCCTAGTCAAGACGTTCTCCACATCTTCTCCAACGTAGCCTGCCTCTGTGAGAGAAGTTGCATCTGCAATGGCAAAGGGAACGTTGAGTACCTTGGCGAGGGTCTTTGCAAGGAGAGTCTTTCCGCTTCCCGTGGGACCTATGAGGAGAATGTTGCTCTTTTCCACCTCAACACCGTCAAGGTCAAGACCTGCTTCCTTTGCCTTGATCCTTTTGTAGTGATTGTAAACAGCAACGGAAAGGACCTTTTTTGCCCTTTCCTGACCTATGACGTACTCGTCAAGGATCTTTTTTATCCTCTCGGGCGTTGGAAGGTCGTCAAGGTTAAGGTCGAAAGTTTCCTGCTTCTGCTCAAGGACTATGCTGTGGCATTTCTCAACGCAGTCATCGCAGATATAGGTGTTGTTTGGTCCCTTTATTAGGATAAGAACCTCATCCTGGTGTTTATCGCAAAAAGAGCACCTTCCCTTGTTCATCATTCCCTCTTTTCAATAACCTTATCAATAACGCCGTATTCCTTTGCTTCCTCAGCAGACATAAAGTAATCCCTTTCAGCGTCCTTTTCAATCTTCTCAAGATCCTGCCCTGTGTGTTTGGCGAGTATCTCGTTGAGCATCCTTTTGATCCTCTTTATCTCTTCTGCATGTATGATTATGTCCGTTGCCTGTCCCTGAATTCCTCCGATAGGCTGGTGGATCATTATCCTTGAGTGGGGAAGTGCATACCTCTTGCCCGGGGTTCCTGCGGCAAGGAGCACTGCCCCCATTGAGGCCGCCTGACCAATGCAGATCGTAACTATGTCTGGCTTTACGTACTGCATAGTGTCATAAATCGCCAGCCCCGAAGTCACAGCTCCTCCCGGACTGTTTATATAGAGGTATATATCCTTTTCCGGATCCTGGGATTCAAGGAAGAGAAGCTGGGCGATGATCAAGTTCGCTATGTGGTCATCAACTGGGAATCCCAGCAAAACGATCCTGTCCTGGAGGAGCCTTGAATAGATGTCAAAGGCCCTTTCACCTCTTGGGGTTTGCTCAACAACGATGGGAACGAGCTGGTTCCTGATCTCTTCTATGCTCATTTTTTCTTTCCTCCTTTCTTTTTAGGCTTCTCCTCTGCCACCTCGGCCATCTCAGATTCCCTTTCCTGCTCAACCTCATTTATCTTGACTTTCTCAATTATGTCGTTAAGAGCCTTTTTTCTGAGTGCATCCTGTTCAATAACTGCGGTCATATTTTCCTTTTCGAAGTATTCCTTGACCTCTTCCTTAGAGGTTCCCATCTGATTTGCCAGGTCCTCATACTGCTTCTCAATATCATCATCCCCAATAGCTAAGCCCTTTTCCTGAGCATAGCGTTCAAGGATATATCTGAGCTTTATGTTTGCAACAGCCTGTGACATGAATTCCTGAGCCATCTGACGGTAGTCAAGGTACCTTGTATCTATCCCCATCTGCTGGAGCTCCTTGACGCGTCTGTCGATCAAAAAAGACAGCTCTCTGTTTAGAAGCGTTTTGGGCACGTCAATTTCATGGATTGATATGAGCTTGTCAGCAACAGCGTCCTCAATGATCCCTTGCTTTGTCCTTTCAAAGTTTTTTCTGACCTCTTCTTTTATCTTTTTGAGGGCTTCCTCCCAGTTCTCGTGGCCAAGTTCCTTTGCAAAGTCATCGCCAGGCTCGGGAAGAACCTTTTGCTTGACTTCTTTAACCACAGCCTTTATGTTTGCCCTTCCGACCTCCTTTCCCTGCTGGTCATAGAGGGGAAGGTTTTCAAGGTATACCTCATCGCCTTCCTTTTTACCAATGAGCGCCTTCTCAAGCTCCTCCCTGAACATCTTCTGTCCGATGATCCCTGAAGTTTCACCATCAACCTTTTCTCCCTCACCCTCTTCCTTTACCTCCTCAACCTCGTAAGAAATGTTTACAAGGTCCCCCTCTTTTATGGCCCTGTCCTCAACAGGTTCCCAGACCGCATGTTCTTCCCTGAGCTGTTGGATCCTCTGCTGAACGTATTCATCTTTGAATTCAAGCTTAGGAACCTCAACCTCAAGCCCTTCGACATTTTTAAGCTCAAACTCGGGCTGGACCTCAAAACTTACCGTGTATGTTACCTTCGGTGTTTTTTCTTCAAGGTCAACCTTCTCAAGAAAAATATCTGCAACTGGACTAAGATTGCTTTCCTTTATTGCGGACTCAAGGGTCTGGTTTGCTATCTTCTTTCCTGCCTCCTCCTTAATGTAGTCCCTGTACTTTGCCTTGATGAGCCAGAGGGGTGCAGTTCCTTTTCTGAAGCCCTGTATTTCAACGTTTTCCTTAAGCTGGCTGTATATTTCGTCAAGGGTGTTCTTGACTTCATCACCCTGGACCTCAACTATCAGGGCTTTAAAGAGACCCTCTCTATCCTCCGTCCTGACCTTCATCCTTTCCTCCTGGGCTCATGCGGGTGGAGGGAGTCGAACCCTCACGCCCTTTACGGGCACGGGATCCTAAGTCCCGCGCGTCTGCCAGTTCCGCCACACCCGCTAAAAGGGATATTATAATCCTTTTTCTTTGGTGAGCAGAAGCTCCGCCTCCTCTATGTCTGTGGGTTTTCCTAAGAAGTAACCCTGTGCCCAGTCGCACCCCAGGCCCTTAAGCACATCCATCTGAGCCCTCCTTTCAACACCTTCTGCAAGGGTGTGGAGACCCAGGGAGGTTGAGAGATTCACAATTGAAGAGACAATTGCCCTGTCCACGTCACTTGAAACTATGCTCTTTGTAAAGGATATGTCTATTTTTATGATATCAATGGGAAGGCGCCTGAGGTAGGCAAGGGAAGAGTACCCCGTTCCAAAGTCGTCAAGGGCTATATTGAAGCCCTGAACCTTCAGCTTTTTCAACACATTGGCAGATTCGTCAGGGTTGTACATGAGGGAAGTTTCTGTTATTTCAAGGGTTACATAGGCGGGATTAACCCCCGTTTCTTTAATAAGCCTTCCAACCTTTTCAAGAAACCTTCTGTCAACGAACTGTTTGGGCGAAATGTTAACACTCAGGAATACCTTGTATCTGTCCCCCCAGTCCTTTGCCCTTTCAAAAACCTCTCTGAGAACGCTTTCACCTACATCTCTAATGAGACCGAGCTCCTCAAGGTAGTTGATGAACTTCCCGGGGTCAACCGTTCCAAGTTCTGGGTTGTCCCACCGGAGCAAAGCTTCAAACCCAATGAGTTCATTTGTATCAATTGTGTAAATTGGCTGGTAATGGAGGCTCAGCTCGTCCCTTTCAATAGCTCTATGTAGCTTGCTCTTTATCTGAAGGACCTCAATTGCCTGCTGGTTCATTTCCTCGTTGAAGAAGGCAAAGTTGTTCTTGCCCTCTTCCTTTGCTTTGTACATGGCCATGTCTGCATTTTTAATTAGTGTTGTAGGGTCGGGACCGTTATCAGGAAAGAGGGCTATCCCCATTGAAGCTGAGAGGTAGACTTCCTCATCATTTGCATCAAAGCTCGTTTCAAAGAGCTTCAAAACCCTGTCTGCCAGAGCTATAACCTCACCAACATCGTTTACGTTGGGTATGACCGCAACGAACTCGTCCCCGCCGAACCTTGCAACAGTGTCCGTGTCCCTGAAGATAGAGCTAAGTCTCCTTGCAACCTGTACAAGGATCCTGTCTCCAACATCGTGGCCAAGGGTGTCATTAATAGTTTTAAAGTAATCAAGGTCAATGAATAGAATTGCTACTTTCTTTCCCTCTCGTCTGGAAAAGGCGATTGCGTTCTCGATTCTGTCTCTCAGCAGAACCCTGTTGGGAAGATTGGTAAGAGGATCGTAATAGGCCATCTTTTTCAGCTCTTCTGTGTAGGAAATCGTTTTATTAGCAAGCTCCTCAAAGGACTGGGTGAGCAGGGCAAGATCGAGGATGTTGGTTTCCGGTAGAGTTATCCTTGGTTTCTTCTCAATGTTTCTGGCTATTGAAGTCACCGTACCTGCAAGCTTTGCTATTGGTGTGTATACCATGCTCCCTATTCCCCTG
>JALTVH010000026.1 GCA_027049085.1 Aquificaceae bacterium
GGGTCCCCAGATAAATCTCATCAGCGGTAAACGAGTCATAGAAGAGGTTACCCCCTTCAGTGCTTACCATTACATCAAGCTTCTCTCCCATGGGAATGAGATCCACAAGGCTCTCCCTTGCCGACCCTAGGACCCTTGTCCCCTTCACGCCCCTGTTTCTGACAGGTATCTCATTCTGATAGATCCTCTTAACACGCCCTTCGGGCGTAACCACAAGTATGAAAGGCTCACCTTTTATTATCCTTGTGCCAACAACCGTATCGCCTTCCTCAAGCTTAATTCCCTGAAGGCCCTTTGTCCCTGGCGTTGCGGGAGGTATCTCCCTGATGCTGAAGCGTGCGACCTTGCCCGTATTGGTGAAGATGAGGATGTCGGATTCGTCCACCGACTGCGCTATGCCGACAACCTCGTCATCATCCGCCAGCTTGATTATCTTCATTCCCTGGGAACGGTACTCAAACTCAACGAGTGGTATCTTCTTTAAATTTCCCTGCTTTGTTGCAAGGAGAAGGCGGTCCGCAAACTGCTCCCTGATAAAGGCACCTATTATCCTCTCGCCGGGCTCCCTGAAACTGACTTTACTTCCCTGAAGAGCCTGGGAACCTGCAATCCAGTACACCCTTCCCCTGTTTGAAACAAGGAAAAGACCCTCGGTGAAGGGAACGTCCAGAACGTTCACCACGGGGGATTCACCCATCGGCAGGTCCTCAAGGGGAACAACCCTCCCATTTTCAAGGACCGCAACCTCAAGGGATCCCTCCTCAAGCTCTCCCTCAAGTCCTTCAATAAAGGTCCGCCTCGGATCCCTGTACTTTTTGATGAGCATTTCCGTTTCCTCTTTGAAGATCTTTATCCTCTCTTCCTCACTGCCAATAACCTTACGGTAATAAGCTATCTTCTGAGTGAGATCCTCCTCTTCCTTCTGAAGCTTTTCTCTCTCAAGGGATGTGAGCCTCTGGAGCCTCATGTCAAGGACCGCCTGAGCCTGCTTTTCCGTCAGGGAAAACCTACTCATCAGGAACTGGCGAGCCTCTGCAACGTCCCTTGAACGCCTGATGCCCTCAATGACCTCGTCCAGATTGGCAAGGGCTATGAGCAGTCCCTGTACTATGTGGAGCCTTTCCTCTGCCTTTCTTAGGTAATACTTTGTCCTACGGAGTATTACATTCAGCCTGTGTCTGATGAACTCCCTTAAAAGGTCCTTTATCCCGCAGAGCTTAGGCTCTCCGTCAACCAGAACCACGAGGTTGACCGGGAATCCACGCCTGAGCTGAGTGTATTTGAAGAGCTTCTTGAGGACCTTCTCGCCCTTTGCCTCCCTTTTGAGCTCTATTACGATCCTGATCCCCTCCTTGTCCGA
>JALTVH010000027.1 GCA_027049085.1 Aquificaceae bacterium
CTATGAATAACAGAGACAGCTTCAGGATCATTGAGGAGCTGAAGCTCCGACAGGGAGATACCTGGCGGGTTCTCAAGATAATGAGCGAGTTCGTCCGTGGCTTTGACGAGCTCGGACAGGTGGGTCCAGCCATAACCTTCTTTGGCAGTGCAAGGTCAAAGGAAGAGGACAGATATTACAGGCTCGCCTACGAGACCGCCTATGCCCTGGGACAGCTTGGGTACACTATCATCACGGGTGGCGGTCCCGGAATAATGGAGGCTGCTAACAGAGGAGCAACCGACAGCGGAACGACCTCCGTGGGACTCAACATTGACATCCCCATGGAGCAGAGTCCCAACCGTTACCAGAACCTCTCCCTTAAGTTTGATTACTTTTTTGTCAGGAAGGTTATGCTGATCAAGTACTCCCTCGCTTACGTGATCTTTCCCGGTGGCTTTGGGACCTTTGATGAACTCTTTGAGGCTCTTACACTCATCCAGACGGGAAAGAGCTACAGGTTTCCCCTCATCCTCTTTGGGAGCGAATACTGGAAGGGACTGCTGGACTTCATGGAACAGGTCATGGTCAAGCACGGGACTATAGACCAAGAGGACATTGACCTGATGAGCCTCGTAGATAGTCCCCAGGAGGTCATTGAGATAATCTACAAGAGAAGCAAGGAAAAGATAAGGTTTCTTGAGGAGTACTACGGGGAGGAAACACCTTACATGGAGAAACTCAGATCTATACTGAAAAGGCATGAGGCTCATTCACATAGCTGACCTTCACGCCGGCAAGACCTTAGGTCGGCTCAGCAGAAATCCAGACCTTGACTACGCCCTTGACCAGGTTGCAGACTTTGCAAAGGACAGCTCAGCGGACGCGGTGCTCATTGCGGGAGACGTCTTTGACAAGGCAAATCCCGACAACGAATCCAAGGAACTTATCTTTGATTTCTTTTTACGGCTGAGATCCATCGGCTGTGAAGCGGTCCTTATCAGCGGAAACCACGACAGCTACGACTTTATGAAGAGTATAAGCGGGCTATCGCGCCTTGCCAACGTCCACATCTTTGACAGACCAGATCCAGAGAACTGTATTCACAGAATCGGCAACGTTGCCATCGCATGCCTCCCCTATCCCTCTGAGAGGGTTCTGACGCCCGCAGACGAAGATGCAAAGCGGAGCTACGGCGAGCTTGTTGCGAGGTTCTTAAGGTACCTCGCCCAGAGGGCGAGGTCTGTATCTGAAAAGACAATTCTCCTTGCTCATCTCTTTATAGCAGGCTCACGTTACACGAGAACCGAGAAGGTCGCAAGCGTCACCCTCCACTATGCGGTTCAGCCCTCAAGCATACCTGAGGAGTTTGATTACG
>JALTVH010000028.1 GCA_027049085.1 Aquificaceae bacterium
CGCTAAGCCCGAACCATTCAGAGTGTGAACAAAGCGGTTCTTTCCAGTTGAATCCTTAAAGCGGGTCCTCATCCTTCTTGCCTGAAAATCCTCGCAGTTTGAGCAGGAAGAGATCTCCCTGTACCTTTTCTGGGAGGGGAACCACACCTCTATGTCGTAGGTTTTGGCGGAAGAGAAACCAAGGTCTCCGGTGCAGAGCTCTACCACACGGTAGGGGAGTCCCAGGATCCTGAGCACCTCTTCCGCATCCCTCACAAGGCTTTCAAGCTCCTCGTAGCTCCTATCTGGATGAACGATCTTGACCAGCTCAACCTTGTTGAACTGGTGCTGGCGAATTATCCCCCTTATGTCCTTGCCGTGGGATCCTGCCTCGCGCCTGTAGCAGGGCGTGTAGGCTGTCAAGTATATAGGGAGGTCTTCTTCTCTGAGGATTTCGTCCCTGAAGAGGTTGGTGAGCGGCACCTCAGCTGTGGGTATAAGATAAAGTTCGTCCCTTTCACATCTGTAGAGGTCTTCCTCAAACTTGGGCAGTTGGCCGGTACCTGTAAGTATCTCAGGCTTTACCAGATGGGGAGGGATTACCTCACGGTAGCCTTTTTTTCTGTGAAGGTCAAGCATGAAGTTTATCAAAGCTCTTTCGAGGATTGCCCCTTTTCCCATTACGGCAGTAAAGCGGGATCCCGCAAGTTTGACCCCCCTCTCAAAATCAAGGATCCCAAGCTTATCGCCAATCTCGTAGTGGGGCTTTGGCTCAAAGCCAAAATCCTTTGGCTCTCCCCACCTTCTTACTTCAACGTTGTCATTCTCATCTTCGCCTACGGGCACAGTGTTGTGAGGGAGATTGGGAAGACTCAAAAGAAGTGAGTTCTGGCGCTGGGCAAGATCATTAATTTCTTCTTCAAGTTCCTCAATCTCCTTCTTTATATCTCTTACCTTAGCCTCGAGGCTCTGGGCAGAACCCCCTTCCCTTTTGAGCTTTCCTATTTCCTGGCTGAGCCTGTTTCTTTCTGCCCTGAGCTCCTCAACTCGCGTCTGAATCCTTCGCCTTTGAGCGTCAACCTCAATGACCTCTTCAAGGATCTGAACGTAAGATGGGTCTCTTGTTTTGAGGCGTTCCTTTACAGAGTCGGGATCCTTTCTGATGAGCTGAATATCTATCATTTAAAGATGTATTTTAATCCACGGTCACGAATTCCTCCCCGCTTCGGGCAACCGCTATCTTTTCCTTTTTATCGCCTGCGTATTTGAGAGCCTGAAGGGCTCTACCAATTATGTCCTCAGGTCTTTTGTCCTCTTCCTTGACTTCCGTCACGCCTATCGTAACGCCGAGATTTGAAACAAAGGGTAAGGATTCAACGCAGTCACTTATTCTCTGGGCAACATTGACTGCCTTGTCCATCCTCGTCTTAGGGAGCAGAACGATAAAGGAATCCCCCTCATACCTGATCCCGAAGTCTGATTTCCGGAGATAGAGCTTTATACACTGACCTATTTTTTTGAGAGCCTCGTCACCCGTAAGGTTGCCATACTCCTCGTTGATACGCCTCAGGTTGTTAACGTCAACTATAAGGACTGAAAAAACGTCCCTGTATCTCTGCCACATAAAAAGGAACTTCTCAAGGACTCCTTTGAGGAAGGACCTGCTGTAGAGCTCTGTCTGGCTGTCAAAGACTCCTGACCTGAGGAGGTTGACGTTGGTCATGTTGATCATTGATTCCCAGAAAATACCTCCGACAGGAAGCCTGCCGTAAGCTCTCAGGTAGATCTCAAAATCAAGGGTTACGGTATCTATGTTTTCCTCTCCCGAAACTATCGGGCACTTTATCTCATACTCCTGACAGGGTTTGTCAAGGTTGTAGAGAACCTGGAAACACTTTTTCCCTACAACGTCCCCGAGCATCATCTTCCCTGTATCATTAAGGGAAGTGATTATGTAGTTCTTGTTTATAAGAACTACGGGAAGAAATTTTTCAAGGTCTTTTATCCCCATAATTTTGATCTTCCTATCGGACGGCCGTAAAGAATTTTTACTTCTTTTCGATCCCAAGCTCTTTAAGGAGGTTGTCTGAAAAGCCCTCTATTATTTTATTCTTCTCGGGGATTATGTTATAGGGGACACCGTTTACTCCCATCTTCTCAACTACCTTCAGATGCTCTTCAACGAGGTCACATTTCTCCACCTTAGGAACGTTTCCATCAAGCTTTCCAAGCAGAACTTCGTCAAGGGCTTTGAGCTTGTCTTCTGAACAGGCTATGTAGTAAGACTTTCTCAGGTTGTCCTCCCCCCACGTTTTGAAGGGGAAAACAAAGATATACACGGTTATCTTGTTCAGGTGTTTGCGAAGTTCCTTCCACTCCGCCCTGCAGTGGGGACAGTCCGGGTTGATAAAGGTAATGAGCTTTTTATTGCCTTTTCCAACAACGATTGCTTTGTCAAGGGGAATGCTCCTGATCTGTTCCTTTATGAGCTGTTCGTACAGGGACCCGCCTAAGCTCAGCGCGCTGAAGAAGAGCAGGATTGTGATAGCCCAGCGCATATCTCTTCTATTTTATCTTTAACTCTGTTGATGATCCAATCAGGAGTTGAAGCACCTGCAGTGATCCCTACCTTCTTGACGCCTTCAAACCACGAAGGGTCAACCTCTTCCTCTGTCTCAATGTGGTAAGAGTTCTCGTTGAGAGATTTTGATATGCTGTAAAGCCTCCTCGTGTTTCCGCTGTTCTTCCCGCCAATGATGATCATTACGTCAACGGAGGGTGCAAGTGAATAGACGTCCTCCTGCCTGACCGAAGTGGCGTTGCATATAGTATTGATGACCTTTAGCTCCTTCACCCAGAGGGAGAGTTCTCCCACAACCTCTTTAAGGAACCTCTCGTTCTGGGTTGTCTGGGAAACCACGCCAACCCTTTCTTTATTAAGGGCTTCCTTAAGATCGTCCATTGACTCAACCACTATTCCCCTGCCTCCGCATTCTTTCAGATAGCCTAAGGTTCCAATGACTTCAGGGTGGTTTCTCTCACCAACAAGGACGATAAAGTAGCCCTCTTTAGTTAGCTGACAGACCGCCTCATGGACAGCCTTAACGTAAGGGCATGTTGCATCAATGACTTTGAAACCATGCTCTCTGAGTTCCCTTTCCCTTTCTGGGGGAATCCCGTGGGACCTGATGATCACGGCGTCGCCCCTCTGAGGACCTTCCTCACCTATGGGTTTTATTCCCTTTTCCTTGAGCCTTCCCACTTCCTGGGGATTATGGATGATCGGACCAAGGGTAAAGACCCTAATCCCTTCTTTTATTAAATCTGATGACTCTTCCGCAAGCTTAACCGCCCTCTTAACGCCAAAGCAGAAGCCCGCATTGGGTGCAATAATTATCTCAACCATGACCTAAAAATTATATCCCTCTCAGAATTTCTCAAGGGCGGGGTTCACGGGCAGGGTTCCGTACTTTGCTCCCTTAACAACTACTTTCCTTCCTTCTACCTGAACCCTCCCTTCCGAGAACCACTGGATCGTCTGGGGGAGGATCCTGTGCTCATAGGAAAGTATCCTATCCGAGAGAGTTTCTGGTGTGTCTTCTGGTTTTACGGGTACAACCGCCTGAATGATCACGGGTCCTGCGTCAACTGACTCATCCACGATGTGAACGGTGCATCCGCTTACCTTTGCTCCAAACTCAACCGCCTGCTTCTGTGCCTCAAGGCCCTGAAAGGCAGGAATCAGAGAGGGATGAATGTTAATAACTCTCTGGGGGAAACTACTTAGAAAATCAGGACCGAGGATCCTCATGAAACCTGCAAGAACCACAAGCTGGGTGCCTCGCCCCTTCAGAGAGTCTGCAAGGGAACGTTCAAAATCCGCCTTGGAAGAAAAGCTCCTTCTCTCAATTACAGTGTGATCTACCCCTGCTTTCCTGCATCTCTCAAGGGCAGTAGCATTTCTGTTGTCTGAAATAACCAGCCCGATCTCGGCTTCAAGCTTTCCTTCCTTTATGGAATCAATGATCGCCTGAAGATTGGAACCCCTGCCGGAAACGAGAACTCCTATCCTAACCATAGCCACCCCCTCCCGGAGTCTCTATCCTGAGTTTTTCCCCTTTCCTGAATGTCATTGAGAATTTGGAAGGAAGGAGGGTGGATTTTTCGCCAGTTATATGGATGTTCTTTCCCATCATTCCAGGCTGACCACCAGAGAGACCGTAAGGGGCTATCCTCCGCCTTTCAGAAATTACCGTCACGTGGGAGTCTTTCATGAACTTTATCTCCCTCACGATCCCGTCACCCCCTCTCCACTTTCCCTTGCCTCCCGAACCTCTCCTGACAGAGTAAGCTGTCACCATCAGAGGAAAGGAATGTTCAAGGGCTTCAACGGGCGTGTTCATAGTGTTGGTCATGTGGCAGTGAACCGCACTTTCACCGTTACCCCCTGGCCATGCACCCATGCCTCCACCAATGGTCTCGTAGTATGACCAGTCGTTTCCTTCCCCGTAGGTTCCTCCCATTGCCACGTTGTTCATAGTTCCCTGAGAGGCAGAAGGGATCATATCAGGTAGGGCCTTAGAAAGGGCGCCAAGAACTACGTCCACTATCCGCTGAGAGGTCTCAACGTTGCCACCTGCAACAGCGGAAGGGAAAAACGCGTCAACAACTGTTCCTTCTTTCGTTATAACACTGATCGGTCTGAAACATCCGTCATTTGTCGGTACCTCTTCTGGCAGGAGGGACCTGAAGCAGTAATAAACTGCCGCCAGGGTTACAGAGCGAACGCAGTTGAGGCAGCCCTGTGTCTGGGGATCCGTTTCGGAAAAGTCAACCGCTGCTTCATCACCTTTGATTTCAACTCTCACCCTTATCCCTATGTTTTCCTTTCCTGCCCCGTCATCCTCAAGGCTGTCCTCGAAGGTGTAGACCCCGTCGGGGATCTCCCTGATCCTTGATCTCATAAATCTCTCCGTATATCCAAGCAGATCACTGCACCCTCTTAAAACTTCATCTTTGCCAAGGTTGTCTAAAAGTTCCTTTAACCTTATCTTCCCTGTTTCTATGGCTATAAGCTGGGCTTTAAGATCCCCCCTCCTCTCCTTAGGAGTTCTGACATTTGAGACGATTAGTTCCAGGACTTCTTCCTTAAGAGATCCCCTTTCCGCGATTTTAACAGGGGGTATAACTATACCTTCCTGAAATATATCCCTTGAGAGGGGCATTGACCCCGCACTGACACCGCCAACGTCAGCGTGGTGAGCCCTGCAGGCGATGAGGAAAAGCATCTCCCCTTGCCCGAAGAAGGGTGCAACAAGGGTTATGTCTGGGAGATGTGTGCCACCCCGAAAGGGGTCATTGAGGATAACGACGTCACCCTCTTTAAGATCGACGCAGTCCAGAACGCTTTTTACCGCTGTGGACATGGATCCCAGGTGCACGGGTATGTGCTCTGCCTGGGCAACCAGCTCGCCTTCGGGATTAAAGAGAGCGCAGGAAAGGTCCTTCCTTTCTTTGATATTTGACGAAAAAGCGGTTTTCTGAAGTACTGTGCCCATTTCTTCTGCAATGGAGACGAGCTTGTTTTTGAATACTGTAAGCCTTAGAGGGTCCATGTTATCAGTTAGAAATTATAAAAGCATATAAGAAAATTCCGATTAACCAAAGAAGAAAAAATGAAAAGAAAAAAAGACATTGAAAAAAGGCTGCGGAGTCTTGAGGCAAGACTCCATATTGCCTCGCAGATCATTGAGAACATGATGGAAGGTCTTATTATCTTGGACGAAAATCTCAAAATACTCGGCGTCAATAGTTCTTTTTGCAACATAACGGGTCTAAGAGGAGAAGACATTATTGGCAGAAAAATGACGGATCTTGACCTCAAATGGGAGGGGTTCCCTACCTTTGGTGAAGTTCTTGATATAGTCCAGGAGGAAGGTGTGTGGAGGGGTGAGGTCTGGGGAGTCCATACCTCAGGAACCACCTTCTCCTGTGAAGCAGTGATCAGGAGGGTCAACAGGGAAAAGGTAACTTATATAGTTCTTTTCAGCGACTCAACTGACCGGAGGAGCCTTGAGGCAAGCCTGACCTCCCTTTCCTATTACGACCCTGTCACTGGACTTCCCAACCGTGCGCTGCTTAGAGAACACCTCAGTGGTGCTGTATCAAGGGCAAGGAATTCTGGGAAAATGGTCGGTGTAATTTTTATTGACCTTGACAACTTCAAGTTAATAAACGATAGCCTCGGTCACGAGATTGGGGACAGGCTTCTAAAAGAATTTTCTGCGAGGATGATCTCCTTTTTCCAGTCAGCAACCATGGTTTCCCGCTTTGGTGGGGACGAATTTGTGATCGTGGTTGAGTACCTTGAGGGAACCGAAGCCCTTGAGAGACTCCTCAGGTCCTTTCTTGAGAGCGTTTCCCATCCCTTCCACATTGAGGGCAGGAAGATTTATGTAACTGTAAGTGCTGGAATTTCTCTCTTTCCCGTTGATGGGAGCGATCCCAACACCCTGATCAGGAATGCGGATATGGCAATGCACCATGCCAAGGATATGGGAAGAAACTCCTACAGATTCTTTACAGAAGACCTGAACCTCAAAGTTAACGAGAGGTTCACCATAGAGTTGAGGTTAAGGGAGGCTATCGGGAAAGAAGAGTTTGCCCTCTTTTACCAGCCCCAGTTTGAGCTAAGTTCAGGAAAGGTTACTGGTGTTGAGGCACTAATTAGGTGGGTCCCCTCAGGTACCGATGTTATTGGTCCCTCACGGTTCATCCATGTTGCCGAAGAAACAGATCTCATAATACCCATTGGTGAGTGGGTTCTCAGAAAAGCCTGTGCGGACGGAAAGAAGCTATGGGATATGGGCTACAGACTCAGAGTAGGTGTCAATATTTCAGCCAAACAGCTATCATACGTTGACCTGATCTCTCTGATAGATGAGATCCTTACAGAAACGGGCTTTGACCCCCACTACTTAGACCTGGAGATAACTGAAAGCGCCCTGATGAGCAACAAGACGAGGGCAAGGGACATTCTCCTTGGGCTGAAAGATATGGGTGTGACCGTTTCCATTGATGATTTTGGCAC
>JALTVH010000029.1 GCA_027049085.1 Aquificaceae bacterium
GTTTGAGGACGTCCTTGAGGAGATGACGGAGTTTTTTAAAAAGATGGACATAGGCAGGCGGATAGCCTTCTTTACCTTCCTTGACCGTATAAACTTTGTACCCCAGTTCATGGCGCTCCTATACCTTTACTATGAGGGAAAAATTGAACTCCACCAGGAAAAGCCCTTTGGTGATATACTCGTTGAGGTTCTGGAGGCTCAGTGATGGCTCACAAGTTCGATCCAAGAAATGTCCATAAACTGACCGACCCCTCAAGGCTTGAGATCTTTGATCCCGAAAAGACACTCAGGGAATTCGGCCTGAGGGAAGGAATGACGGTCCTTGATGTCGGAACGGGACCGGGCTTCTTTCTGCCCTACCTCTCACGCATGGTTGGGGAAAATGGAAAGGTCTATGCGGTAGATATTCAGGAAGAGATGGTAAAGATGGCAGAGGAGAAGGTCCAGAAGGAAGGCCTGAGTAACGTGGAGGTTATGAAGTCGGAGGAAAACAGTATTCCTCTGCCTGATCACTGCGTTGACTTCATCTTCATGGCTTTCACCTTCCACGAGCTAACGGATCCAAAAACCTATGCTCAGGAGCTCAAAAGGATCGCCAAACCCTTTGCCTACCTTGCGGTCATAGACTGGAAGAAGGAAGAGAGGGACAAGGGTCCCCCGCCCGAAGAGGTGCTCTCTGAATGGGAGGTAGGGCTGATCCTTGACGACTCTGGTATAAGAGTGGGAAGGGTCGTTGAGATAGGTAAATACTGCTTCGGCGTTTACGCAACCTTTCCTCAGGAAGAGGAAAACCCGATGATGGAAGTGCCCTTCAGGATTCCCCCGGGCTTTGCCTGACCCCGAGCAGTTCCATAAGCTGAAGGCAGTTTTTCACCGCATTTGCCTGATAGTCGTTGTTGAAGTAGGCAAAGACCCGCTTCGCGGGTGAACTGAGGATCCTCTCAGCCCACTCCTTCATCTCCTCTTCCCTGTATAGGTACCTGTACTTTCCCTCCTTTCCGTGAAACCTTATGTAAACAGTTTCAGAGGTGGAAATAAGATCTTCTGGAAGGTCCTTCATACTGACACTGCAAAAGATCACGCCCCTCTCTTTAAGGATCTCAAAAACCTCTTCCCGCCACCAGCTTCTGTGCCTTGGCTCAAGGACGTTCAGAAAGGAAGGGTCAATCAGTTTAAAGAACCTCTCAAGGACTTCTTCCGAGAACCTCAGAGAGGGCGGCAATTGAAAGAGAATACATCCCAGCTTCTCACCAAGAGCTTCCCCCGCAAGGTCATAAAACTCCCTCACCATATCACCGCAGTCCTGAAGTTTCCTGTAATGGGTAA
>JALTVH010000030.1 GCA_027049085.1 Aquificaceae bacterium
TGGTTTGTAACGGTTATCGTCTTTGGGAGACCGGTCATATCTCTTCCCCTTATCTCCATGGTCCTTTCCTCTTCCTCAATAATAGCGCTTCCCAGTTCAATCTTGATCTTTTCTGCTGTTTGCTCACCTATGAGTATGTGAAACTGTCTCTTTATGTACTGAATTATCGCCTCGTTCATCTCATCCCCAGCGATCCTGAGGGAGTTGGAAACCACTATGCCCGCCATTGAAATGACAGCTATCTCAGTGGTTCCACCGCCGATATCCACCACCATATTCCCGATGGGATCATCAACGGGCAGGTCAGCACCGATTGCGGCGGCCATTGGCTCTGCTATAAGGTAAACTTCCCTTGCCCCTGCGCTCTTTGAGGCGTCAATAACCGCCCTCTTCTCAACCGGTGTTATGCCCGTAGGCACCCCTATCACAACGGTCGGCTTTGGCTTAAATAGTGTGTTTCCAAGGGCTCTCTTTATAAAGTAAGAGAGCATTATCTGGGTTACTTCAAAGTCTGTGATAACACCATCCCTCAGGGGTCTGATTGCCTGAATGTTTTCTGGGGTTTTTCCGACCATCTCCTTTGCTTCTTTGCCCACCGCAAGGACCTTTCTTGACTTGACGTCAATGGCGACGATTGAAGGCTCATACATAACAATTCCGTTGCCCTGCATATAGACCGCTGTGTTGGCTGTCCCGAGATCAATTCCCACATTGTTTGAAAAAAAGCCGAGAAGTCTATCAAGCAGCATCTTACCTCCCCTGCATTGCGATTATATTTATTCTAATGGCTGTTAAAGATCTAAAGCTTGATGAAATTGTAAATCAAATAGTCCAAAAGTATCCTGAGGATAAAGGCCGCATCTATCAAGCCTTTGAGCTTGTATCGGACCGCCACGGCGACCAGACAAGGATCTCCGGAGAGCCCTATACCTCTCACCTAGTCAACGTTGCCAAGATCCTCGCTGACCTGAACATGGACCCCACAACCGTCATAGCGGGCTTCCTCCATGATGTTCTTGAAGACACGGAAACAACCTACGATGAGATAGCGCAAATCTTCGGAAAAGAGGTTGCAGATATAGTTGAAGGTGTAACAAAGATTGGAAAGATCAGGTTCAGAAATATCAAGGAAGCTCAGGCTGAGAACTTCAGAAAGCTTATTCTTGCAACAGCCAGGGACATACGGGTTGTCATTGTTAAGCTTGCGGACAGGCTCCATAACATGAGGACCCTCTCTCATCTGAGGAGGGACAAGAGGATAAGAATCGCGGAAGAGACATTAACCATCTACGCCCCCCTTGCCCACAGGCTCGGGATATGGGAGA
>JALTVH010000031.1 GCA_027049085.1 Aquificaceae bacterium
GAAATATCAATAATTTCCGCATCTGCAATCGGCGATTCACTCCCAAAGACCTCCGCTCCTATCTGGTGAAATTGTCTGTATCTTCCCGACTGAGGTCTCTCGTACCTGAACATGGGTCCCTCGTAAAAGAGCCTGTGGTAGGTTCTTTCCGTCCAGAGCCTGTGTTCTATATAAGCCCTCACCGCACCTGCGGTTCCCTCTGGTCTGAGGGCAAGGACCCTCCCTTTCCTGTCTTCAAATAGAAACATCTCCTTTTGGACTATGTCGGTTACCTCTCCTATCGATCGCTGAAAGAGATCCGCAAACTCTACCACCGGAAGGATTATCTCTTCATAACCGTAAGACGCCAGTATCCCCCGAACTGCGGAAGTTACCTTCCTGAACCTTTTAAGGTCTTTGCCGAATATATCATGGAATCCTCGGGGTGCCCTGAAGCTCTCAGCCATCTAATCAGAAGCCCTGCTGCGTCATAAAGATAAGAAGGTCCCTCAGTCTGCATGAATAGCCCCACTCGTTGTCGTACCAGCCAGAGACATGAATCAGACTACCGCTTACAGAAGTTAGAGGTGCGTCAAAAATAACTGAGTGGGGATTACCCACGATATCTGAAGAGACAAGAGGATCCTCCGAGTACTCAAGGATCTCTTTAAGGTAAGGCTTTCCAGAGTTCCTGTACTTTTCCTGGGCGGTTCTGAATTTCTCCTTTACCTCTTCTTCAGAAGAGGGAGGTCTATGGACGATTACCGTCAGGTCTGTCAGAGAACCGTCGGCGACCGGGACTCTCCTCGCTGTACCGTCAAGCTTACCCTGAAGGTGAGGCAGTACAAGACCAATTGCCTTTGCTGCGCCCGTGGTGGTAGGAATTATGTTTATACCAGCCGATCTTGCCCTTCTAAGGTCCTTGTGGGGAAGGTCAAGGAGCCTCTGGTCATTGGTGTAAGCATGCACCGTTACCATGTAGCCTCGCTCTATACCGAAGGCATCGTCCAGAATCTTAACCATTGGTGCAAGGCAGTTGGTTGTGCAGGAAGCATTGGAAACTATATGGTGGCTGGAGGGGTCATAGGAGTCTTCATTGACGCCGAGGACAATGGTGATATCGGGATCCTTTGAGGGAGCAGTTATTATTACCTTCTTGGCACCGCCCTTGAGGTGGAGCTGGGCGCTTTCCCTCTTTCTGAAGACCCCAGTTGACTCAATTACCACATCAACGCCAAGGTCCCCCCACCTTATCTCGGCAGGATCCTTGTGAGAGGAAACCTTTATCTCCTTTCCATCAAAGATGATTGACCCTTCACCCGCCTCCACATTATGGTT
>JALTVH010000032.1 GCA_027049085.1 Aquificaceae bacterium
CCTGTTGTAGATCTGTCCTGCGGAGTTCTCTGCGATCTGGAGTGCGGAGATTCCTGTCTGGATGTTTCTGTTACCCTGCTCGAGGCCGGCGGAGACAATGGCAAGCTGGTCTGCAATGAACAGGCCTGCGGAATCATCCGCAGCGTTCAAAATCCTCAGGCCCGTTGACAGCCTCATAAGAGACTTGTTCATGAGCCTGTTGTTCGCCTCCAGCGCGGTCTGCGTGACCGCTGCTGAATAGTTAAAGTTGATTCTCAGGGCCATGGCTGACACCTCCTAACGAAGTTTTAGTTGTTTTTTATAATCGGAATAGGAAATAAGATTTTTAGCATAGGGTAAAATACTGCTGATGGCATACAGGCTTCCCTCCCTTAAGGGAAAAAGGGTTGACCCCTCTACTGTCATTCCCTCTGAATATTTGAGAGAGGATCTTTCCCTAAAGGCTGTTCCTGAGGCAGAAGTTGTCAGACACTTTACCAGACTTTCCCAGCTAAATTACGCCATTGACACCACCATGGTTCCCCTCGGATCCTGCACCATGAAGTACAACCCAAGAATTAATGAGGAAATTGCTTCAATCCCCGAGCTTCAGCGGGTTCACCCGCTGACGGATGGAGATCTCATTCAGGGAACGCTCAGGATATGTTACGAGCTTAAAGAACTCCTGAAGGAACTCGGCGGTTTTTCAGAGGTTAGCCTCCAGCCCGCTGCTGGTTCTCAGGGAGAGCTCCTCGGTCTTCTCCTCATCCTTGCCTATCACAGGGAGAAAGGCAACGACCGTAAGAGAGTGGTGCTCATACCCGATTCAGCCCACGGCACTAACCCTGCCTCTGCTGCGATCTGTGGTTTCAGTGTAAAGACAGTCAAGAGCGATCAGAGGGGCGAGCTTGACTGGGATGACTTTTTAAAGAAGCTCAGCGATGACACCGCCTGCCTCATGATCACCAATCCGAACACCTTAGGGATCTTTGAAAGAAAGATACAAAGGATCGCTGAGGAGCTCCACAAAAGGGATGCCCTTCTCTACATGGACGGCGCCAACTTCAACGCAATAGTGGGGAAGGCAAAACCGGGTGACTGGGGCGTTGACGTTATGCACTTTAACCTCCACAAAACCTTCTCAACCCCTCACGGAGGCGGGGGTCCCGGATCTGGTCCCGTTGGTGTTTCTGAAAGGCTAAAGGCATACCTTCCCGTTCCCCAGATAGTTAAGGATGGAGAGAGATACAGGCTTAGCTGGGAAAATCCAAAAACGGTAGGGAGGCTCCTTGCCTTTCACGGACACTTCGGCGTGTGGGTCAGAGCCCTTGCCT
>JALTVH010000033.1 GCA_027049085.1 Aquificaceae bacterium
AGCTAATGATGAAGAAGTTGAAGAAAGAACTTCTTTGGCTTTATTATTTATGGCAGAAAATCTTGTCAAATTCATTGTCGAAAAAATTTAAACCTCTGTATCTGTAGTTTGTAAGGAGCGACTATTTAACCATAAAACTGTAGAGATGACCGAGAGCAGCAAGGGCAGGCTGGTGTTTATGGAGTAGGGAGAGCTGCAGCAAGGTAAGGCATCGTAATGTTCCAATATACCTTTAGCTCCCTGTGCTTAGTGGTTTTATTCTTTTCTCATCTTGATTCAACCCTTATTATTTCTTCAGGAACCTTTTCTTTAGGCCGACAGAATAAGCCGGAAAGATATTAAGGGAAGAGGAGTAGGATAAGGGTTGCGAGAACACCAGGCCTACATTGAAGTCGAAACTCCAGCCTTTTTGGCCCAAAGCCAGTTCATTGCCCTCCAGCGCCCCGAAAGTGAAGTAATCGTAGCGGTTATTTGTATTGTTTTCGCTAATTACCTTTTCCTTCAGATAACCACTTAGCACCGACACATACGGGTCCATCTTGTTTGCTGTTGATAAGTAGTATTTACCGGCAAGTTGCAGGCCGAAGTTGATGTTTTTGTAGCTGCTACCCGCTTGATAATATCTGTACACCGGCAGCAGGCTCAGTTCTGTTTTATCGCCAACCGCCAGGTTTACGCCCGGGGCTATCAGCACTCCGCTGAAACTGGAAGATAAGTTCAGCCCAAAATTGTCAATAGATTTGACAATTTTGCCCTTAGGGCTGACGAAGTTATTGGTAAACAATAACTTGTCAGGTCAGACGACTCCTACAGTCGTGTCTGACTCGTAGGAGGTTAACCGTGACAATTGAAAATCCTTTTTGGGTAATAGAATTAGTTGTATAACTCTTTGATTTTCAATTCGTCAATTGTCATTAGATTTTCTAATGACAATTCTCGGTTCAGGCTGATGTTTACCGGCTTAAATTCCTGGCCGAAAAGGGCCGTAACGCAGCACAATAATACGAGGCTTAGGAGGAGTGATTTTTTCATGGCTTGAGTAAAAGGGGATTTGAGGCGATGTTTAGTTTTAGTAAAATTACGGAAAATTCAGTGTTGTTTAATTTAAATAGCACTGAAATCCTTTTCCAACTATGCCTTTTTTGGCAATGTTAATATCGATTTTTTATTACTCACCAGAATTTCCACCAAGGTTTTTTCTCAGATTTAGTGGTGTTTGTCATAGTATTTTTCTTTTCCGAAAGATTTGATTTACTTTTTAATTGTACAGGTTCGGTTTCAATTGTCTCGGCA
>JALTVH010000034.1 GCA_027049085.1 Aquificaceae bacterium
TTTCCTCTGAGAGACTTCCCTTTAAGGGTTCCTCTCTGCTGTTTCCTGAATTTTGTTTTCTTTGGCTGAAGGAACATTACTTGACCTCCTCCTGAGCAAGGGCAAGGTCTTCCTCAATCTTCTTGAGGATCTCACCCCTGTCCTTCTCGGGAAGGATGTCGCCCTTGTAAACCCAGACCTTGACACTCAGTATGCCGTATTTGGTGTAGGCGGTTGCAAAGCCGTAGTCTATGTCCGCTCTTAGGGTTTGGAGGGGCATGCGTCCGACAAGGAACCATTCCTTCCTCGCAAGGTCGGCACCGCCGATCCTTCCCTTCACCTGAACCTTTACGCCCTTGGCACCGGCCTTGAGAGCGTTGTCTATTGCCCTCTTCATTGCTCTCCGATGGGATACCCGCCTCTCAATCTGGATCGCTATGTCCTCTGCTATGAGCTGTGCCTCTATCTCGGGTACTCTTACCTCCGTAACCGTCACGTTCACCTCTTTGCCGGGAACCATCTTCTCTATGGTCTTCTTGAGCAGTTCCACTTCCTGACCCTTCCTGCCTATGATGATGGCGGGGCGTGAGGCATGGATCCTTACCTTGAGCTTGTCAACGATCCTCTCTATCTCAATCTGCTTTATTCCAGCAACCCTGTAGCGGTTCTTGATGTAGTCCTTTATCCTGAGGTCCTCGTGAAGGGTTTTTGCGTATTCCTTTCGGGGAGCGAACCACTTGGAATCCCAGCTTTTGGTGTAGCCGAGCCTGAATCCTACCGGGTGGGTCTTCTGTCCCATTACTCTTCCTCCCTTTCCTCAAGGACGATCGTGAGGTGGGATAGCCTTTTCCTGAGCATCGTTGCCCTCCCGTGGGCTCTGGGCAGCCACTTTCTAAACATGGGACCTCTGTCTGCAACCGCCTTCTTGATGTAAAGGCGGTCAAGGTCAAGTCCTTTCTGCTCAGCGTTTGCTATAGCACTTTTGAGAAGGTTCTCTGCGATCCTTGCACCCTTTTTGGGCATCACCTTCAGGATGTAAAGGGCTTCACCTACACTCTTTCCGTGGATCTGCCTGAGAACAAGGCGCGCTTTGAGGGGAGAGATCCTCGCATACCTCAGGACCGCTATCGCCTGCTTCTCACCGTATCCTTCTCTAACCGCCATCACCTGACCTCACTTCTTCTTGACAACCTTTGCGCTCTTCTCTGGATGTCCCCTGAAAACCCTTGTTGGGGCAAACTCACCGAGCTTGTGACCAACCATGTCCTGGGTTATGTAAACAGGGACAAAGGTCTTGCCGTTGTGGACCGCTA
>JALTVH010000035.1 GCA_027049085.1 Aquificaceae bacterium
TACATCGGGAAGCCCGATGAGGAGTTCCTGAGGGTTTACACCGCAGTGAGAGATGCTCACCTCTTTGCTCTGGAGAAGGTGAGGGCGGGTAACACTCTGGGGGAGGTTGACAGGACGGCGAGGGACCACATAGAGAAAAAGGGATACGGCGAACTCTTCACCCACTCAACGGGCCACGGCATAGGTGTTGAGATCCACGAATATCCCAGGGTCTACCACAAGGGTGAGGATGCAAAAAGAGTAATTGAAGAGGGGATGGTATTCACCGTTGAGCCCGGAATTTACCTGCCCGGAAGGTTCGGTGTGAGGCTTGAGAACATAGTTGCGGTGGTTAATGGCAGGGGTGAGCCCCTTTCAGAGGTCAGCCTTGACCTTGTTACTCTCTGATGGTTCCTGCTCTTGTAATTGAACGCACAGCCCAGATGATCCGTGTATTAACAGAGTCGGGGGAGGTCTTCAGGGGCATCCCGAGGGGAAAGGTTCTGAGGAGAACGAAAGTCTTTGCAGGCGAGAGGGTAAAGGGTGCGCCCATCGGTGGCGGGAATTTTGCTATTGAGGAGGTCCTTGAGAGGAAGAACCTCCTTATCAGGCCCCCCATTGCGAACGCAGACAGGGCGATATGTGTGGTAACCATAAAGGATCCAGACTTTGATCCCTTTCTCTTAGACTGCCTCCTTGTGGTTTATGATAGGGTGGGGGCTGATCCGGCGGTTCTCTTCAACAAGATTGACCTTCTGGGTCAAGAAGAGATATCTCTCCTTGAGGGGTGGGAAAGGGTCTATTCAGAAGCTGGGTATGACACTCTGAGGGTCAGCACGAAGACAGGGGATGGGCTTGACAGTTTCAGGGATCTGCTGAAAGGAAAAATACTTTTCCTTGCGGGCGAGTCCGGAACCGGGAAGAGTTCTATACTCAAGGCTCTGACGGGAGAGCCCCTGAGAACCGGTGAGGTCAGCAGGAAACTGGGCAGAGGGAGACACACCACAACCGGTGTGAGGCTTATACCTTTTGGTGAGGGTTCCTTTATTGCCGACACGCCGGGTTTCTCAAGGGTTGATCCCCTTGAGTTTGTTAAAAGGAAGGACGTAAGGCTCTACTTCAGGGAATTCCTGAGGTATGAGTGCAAATATCCCGACTGCACTCACACTGAGGAGCCTTCCTGCGGTGTTAGGGAAGCCCTTGAGAGGGGGAAGATTGAGAGGTCCAGATACAGCTCTTACTTGAAGATAATCAGATACTCTCCTCGCCGGGAGGACGGGTCAGCATTTCCTCTACCACAGCCCTGACGTC
>JALTVH010000036.1 GCA_027049085.1 Aquificaceae bacterium
CGATGGCTTTTACATCAAAAGGATTAAGGGAGAAATGCAGATCGTTAATTTCTATGGGCAAGGGTTGTTTGGCCTCGCCTGCCTTCATCCTGTACAGGGTTATTTTTCCGGTAGGGTCGCTGGGCTGTACCTTGTTTTGGTAGTTGAGCACATTGTACTTTTTAATCAGGGCGATAATTTCTTTGTTTGACAACGAAAGGCTGACAATATCTATGGAATCCAGTAGTGCCGGGGTATCATGGGTAAGTTTTTTCAGGAGCTTCATCCGCTCCTCCTTTTTCATGGCGGATATCAGATAGCTGATGCCGTCTTTTTTCAGATAAAGGTTCTCGATAACTGCTGTGGTGGAGTAGTTCGGACCAACAGCATTATTGTAATTCAACCGTACATAGATTGGTATCTTACCGGGCGAGTACAGACCGGCAAAGGCATAAGGCAGGCCTTTTTCCGGTTTAGCCAGCTTTAATTTCCATTCAAGGTGTTTTTTGCCTGATTTAAAATACTTTGAGTCCAGATTGCCGGCATTCAGTACGTAGTAGCCCACCAGGCTATCAATACCAAATTTAGCCTTGCCGTGTTTCGTTCTTACCTCTACATGGTATGGGGTGAATTTAGCTTTTGTGTACTCATAAAGCCGCCCTGACTTAAAGAGCAACTGGCCGTAACACAGGTTTTGCACTATCAGCAACAAAAGAGTGAGTGTAAGTTTCATGGATTTGCGGTTAGGGGGGGGTAAAAATAAATAATGGCCGGACATAGACTACAGGCAAGTGGTAATTGATTTTCTCAGTAAACGACTATTGGTACACGCAAGCCAGTCATAGCAAACAAACTTAAGCAAAATTTTGAAATTATAATGAACTAAAGCTGTGGTTAGACTGGCTTTTTTTAACCTGGCTTCGAGAACCTGCCTTCGAGAACCTCAGCCAGTACAGGCAGATGGCTTCGAGAACCTGACTTCGGGTACCTCAGTCAGTACAGCCAGAACAGGCAGGACAGGCAGGACAGCCTTTGAATCTTAATTCTTCAAACCTTGATCTGCAATCGCTAAATCCCAGCGACAGAGGGCAGGATATAAGTTGCCCAAGAAATTTCTTTAGCCCTGTTCAGCAAGCAGAGCGGTCGCCTCTATTTCCACCAGATACTCGGGGGCTATCAGGCGGCTCACCTCCACCATGCTGGTAGCCGGCCTGATGTGGCCGAACACCTCGCCATGAGCGCGTCCCACCTCTTGCCAGAAAGTGATATCGGTAACGTACATGCGGGTGCGCACTACATCCTCCAGGCTG
>JALTVH010000037.1 GCA_027049085.1 Aquificaceae bacterium
AGCCACCGAAAAGGTCCCCTCAGGCGGATCAAGAACCCGAGGCGCCCTTTCTCTAATTCCAAAGCCGTTCCTGAAAACGGTGAAATCCCGCTCTGCAAAGGTCTTTGCAGGGAGTATGAGGTCTGAATTCAGCGCACTTATGCAGGGAAAGAATCCAAGGTATATCTTTTTCACCTTCGCTGTTCTTTCAATAAGGTCCTGATCAGCCGAGAGAAAAGGATTGCCCGTGATAAGAACAGAGTCAAACTGGTCGATCCCCTCAAGGAAATCCCACAGGCTCCCGCTCCTGACAGGATGAACGTCTCCAACGAAGGAGTAGTTTACCCTGACCCTGCGCCTGATCCTCCTGAGGGAATCAAGGACCGCATTCCTCCAGGGATAGTGGAGGAGAACATCACCAATGAGAATCAGAGAATCGGGAATCAGAGAAAGAGCCCTTGCTATCTTCAGCGCCTGATCCGCCATGAAAGAGGGATTCTTTCCCTCAAGAGCCTCTGCTACTGAGCGGAAGAATAGGGCAATACGGGGCGGTGAGAGGAGATACCTCTCGGTAGCCTTTGCGGAGGTTGTTGCATAGAGGGAAGAAACGGATACTATGTGGGCTGATGCCTCAAAGGCGTCCACCAGCCACCTTGTTGACATAACCTCCGAAAAGACGCTCTCACACTCAAGGCTCAGAATAAACCTCTGATTTGCCCAGTCCTGTGGTCTCAGAGTGGAAGGTCTGAAGGGAATGTAGGCGCCGTCCGTGAAGACCTCTGCCCCCGACCCCAGAGCGGACGCGGTATCGGTAAGGTCACACTCCCTTGAGAGAAAGACCGCCCTCTTTCCTCTGAAAAACTCTCTGAAAAGGCCATAGGCTTCCTCCGGACCGAACTCCCTGAAAGAGTCTCCCTCCCTTACCATCGGCTTTGTTATCCTCAGAGGATTTGAGGGCATCTGCTGTATGTAGGTCAGACCCTTTGTGCAGAAGCTCCCCATTCCGTTGGGATCGGAAGGATGACCATAGACGTCAACCAGTTCCTTCCCCCTGAAGTAGGCAATGTAACCGCAGGAACAACCGCACCCCGCACAGATCCCGCAGACCTCTCTGTCAAAGTCCTTAACGGTCAGGGGCTTTGAGGTGGGGCGGAGGTTCACTTTTCAAAGACCTCTTTCTTTATCTCCTCCTCCCTGCCAAAGACACCCATTATGTGATAACCGTTGTCCACATGGATGACCTCACCGGTCACAGCCCTTGAAAGGTCACTGCACAGATAAACCGCGGTGTCCCCGACCTCCTCAATGG
>JALTVH010000038.1 GCA_027049085.1 Aquificaceae bacterium
AAAGGATTTTCGGTTGTCATAGGTGTCGGTGAGAGAACGAGGGAAGGGAATGACCTGTGGCTTGAAATGAAGGAGTCCGGAGTTCTCCCCTATACCGTTATGGTTTATGGACAGATGAACGAGCCTCCGGGAGTGAGGTTCAGGGTCGCTCAGACGGGAATAACGATGGCTGAGTTCTTCAGGGACGTTGAGGGGCAGGACGTCCTCACCTTCATAGACAACATTTTCAGGTTCGTTCAGGCTGGTTCCGAGGTTTCAACCCTTCTCGGAAGACTACCCTCAGCGGTCGGATACCAGCCGACTCTCAACACCGACGTCGGTGAGGTTCAGGAGAGGATCACCTCCACCAAGAAGGGATCCATTACCGCTGTTCAAGCGGTTTACGTTCCAGCCGACGACATTACAGACCCCGCACCTTACTCGGTCTTTGCCCACCTTGATGCAACCACGGTCCTTGCAAGGAGGCTTGCGGAGCTCGGGATCTATCCAGCAATTGATCCCCTTGAGTCAACTTCCAAGTACCTTGCCCCCGAGTTCGTAGGGGATGATCACTATGAGACCGCAATGGAGGTCAAGAGGATCCTCCAGCGTTACAAGGAGCTTCAGGAGATCATTGCAATCCTCGGTATGGAAGAGCTCTCAGAGGAGGACAAGGCCATCGTTAACAGAGCGAGGAGGATTCAGAAGTTCCTCGCCCAGCCCTTCCACGTTGCGGAGCAGTTTACAGGAATGCCCGGAAAGTACGTCAAGCTTGAGGATAACATAAGGTCCTTCAAGGAAATTCTTTCTGGTAAATACGACCATCTTCCTGAGAACGCCTTCTACATGGTAGGAACCATTGAGGACGTTGTTGAGAAAGCCAAGCAGATGGGAGCCAAGGTCTGAATGATGCAGTAAGGTTAGCTCTCTTTTACTATACACGCTTGGAAAAGAGAGGCCTCCCCCTTGAGGCCTCAAAGGCCCTTTTGAATGTGACCAGGGGGAAGGGCGATTTCCAGTCTGCTCTGAGCCTCCTTCGGAAAACCAAAGAACTCCTTCCTTTGTGGATTGACAGTGATACACTTGTGCAGACCTACAAGAGGTATTTCAATGCTATTCTTGGTTCAAAGAATATCTCTCTCGGAAATGCCCTGTCACCCTTTACTCTCGTATCCTGCTGGAAATCTCTTCAGGCTCTTATTGAGGAAAACACACACTTAAGAGGTGAGCTAAATAGTGTTATACCTGAGATCTTTGAACGGGCAGAGAAAGCAATCTCAGATAGATCAGTGGGCGAGGGTAAC
>JALTVH010000039.1 GCA_027049085.1 Aquificaceae bacterium
TCAGGCCCGGGCAGGAAACCCAGAGGTTTCTTGAACAGGTGATAAACAGACTCGTCTTTGTAGGTGCACTCTTTCTATCGGTTGTTGCGATCATCCCGCTTTTTATAAGCCTTTCTCTGAATGTGCCCTTCTATTTTGGAGGGACTACGGCTCTGATCGTAGTGGGTGTCGCCCTTGATACCCTGAAGCAGGTTGAGGCTAACCTGCTCACCAAAAAATACAAGGGGTACATCAGAAAGAGGAGGCGGTAAATTGAACCTTGTTTTCCTCGGACCACCAGGTGCCGGTAAGGGAACCCAGGCTAAGAAGCTCAGCGGAGACCTTGGCTTGGTTCACATATCAACGGGCGACATTCTCAGAGACGCGGTCTCAAAAGGAACACCCCTGGGCAGGAAGGCTAAGGAGTACATTGACAGAGGTGAACTGGTTCCCGATGACCTTATGATTGCCCTCATTGAGGAGGTCCTTCCCCCCGCCGGTGGCGTGATCTTTGATGGCTTTCCGAGAACGATACCCCAGGCACAGGCTCTTGATGAACTTCTTGAAAGGAAGAGGATGGCCGTTGATGGTGTGATCCTCTTTGAGCTGGATGATGAGGAGATCGTCAGGAGGCTGACGGGAAGACGTACCTGCCCTTCCTGCGGTGCGGTTTACAATCTTGTTTACAATCCGCCAAAGAAAGACGAGATCTGTGACAGATGCGGAACAAAGCTCACTCAGAGAGACGACGATCGCGAAGAGGTGGTAAGGAAAAGACTTCAGGTTTACAGGGATCAGACCGCTCCCCTTATTGATTACTACGCTGAGAAAAATAAATTGATAAGGCTGGATGCGGGAAGGCCCATTGAAGAGATTTACGGTGACCTTTTGAGGATAGTGAATGAAAAGAGGCATTGAGCTTTACTCCTTTAAGGAAATTGAGAAGATCAGAAGAGCCTGTCAGATAGTCGCCGAGGTACTCCATACTGTTGCGGAGAATATAAAACCGGGCATAAGCGCCTGGGACATAGAGATGATCGCAAGGGAAGAGACTAAAAAAAGGGGCGGAAAGCCTGCCTTTCTGAACTATAAACCTCCCTTTGCACAAGTTTCATACCCTGCTGCGACCTGTGTGTCTATAAACGATGAGGTTGTTCACGGCCTTCCGAAAAAGGACAGGATTATTAAAGAAGGGGATTTGGTGAGTGTTGATTTTGGTGTTATAATAGATGGTTACGCTGGTGATTCCGCGATCACCGTTGCGGTCGGCGAAATAGGCGAGGACGAGAAGAGGCTGATG
>JALTVH010000040.1 GCA_027049085.1 Aquificaceae bacterium
TTAATAATGAGATTTACATAGATTGAATAAGATCCAATATACCATTTCATTGGAAGATTGAGATTGTTGTGTATTGAACCTATCTTCAATCTCCTTTCAAAGTACACAACACCAAAGTCTCCACCTCTTTTGGCTTCCTCAAAGATATCCATAAAGTATTGAAGTTGTGTTCTCTCAAGGTGACTTCTCAGTGCCTCAAGACTTGTGTTCTTCTTTTTTGCCATCTTCTCCAAAAATTTTCTGGTCTCGGAAAAGGAAAACTGGAAGTCATAGAATTCCCTAATTATATGAGGACCGTATTCCCTCGCCCATCCGTAGAGTTCTGAAAGGATCTTTATGTCTTCATCCGAGAAGTTCATGAACCTCAATCTGAGGGATAAATTTTCCGAAGAGATTCCATATAGGGCCATAGCCTGCACCTCCGGTGATTTGATTGGTGATGAATAAAATCGTCTATTCTGCGAATATATTTAATAGCTATGGCGCAGGAAGATTTTCTTTCTCAGGAAGAGATAGACATGCTCCTTCAGAGCCTCGGAAAAGAGGATCAGGAAGAGGAGAAGGAAACCCTTGAGTATGAGCCATTTGACATAGGTTCCCTTGAAAGGATTTCTCCTACCCGTTTGATAAAACTTGAACAGGTAATTAACCGCTGGATCTCAACGGCTACAACAGAATTGAGGGGAATAATCTTCAACCTTGATGCCATATCTCTCTCAGATATGAAGACGGAAAAGATCTCCGATTTTGTTTTAAAGATTCCTCTACCGTCGGCTATAGCTGTCCTGAACCTTGAGGGTCTGGGAGGAAGGCTTTATATTATCATTGACACCAAACTCATTTACACGATCATAAGCATAATTTTCGGTGGACCTGCACAGCCTTATAAGGTTGAGGGTAGAAACTTCACAAAGGTTGAACTAAAGGTCATCAACAATATTGTTGAGATACTCGTCAGGCATTTAAACGATTCCTGGAAGGAACTTGTTGGTAGAGGAAGGATTGAGTATCAGGGTCTGGAGGAGAATCCCAGGCGTATGATCACGGTAAGTGCCAACGAGATAGTTATCGTTGCAACCATGGAAGTGGATATAGAGGGCTTTAAAAGCAACATTTACCTTGCTCTCCCTATGAAGACGATAGAACCGATAAAGGATATTCTTAGAACTTCAGAAAGCGAGAGTAACGAACACAGAAGAACCATGCTTGAAGCGCTCTTGGGGATACCAGTTGTTCTTGAAGCTGTCTTTCCAACTATGAAGCTTAC
>JALTVH010000041.1 GCA_027049085.1 Aquificaceae bacterium
GGCAGGCCTGTCCTTAACAGAACCTCCAGGATTAAAGCTTTCAAGCTTGGCGTAGATCTCAATATCAGGACTTATATCATCGGGGATGACCTTTGTGAGCCTGACAAGGGGGGTGTTCCCCACAAGGGAGAGGACTGAGTTCCTGAGCTTCCTGTAAGGTTCATCGTGCTGACCGAGAACCCACATTTACTTCCCTTTTCCGATCACGAGGATAGACCCCGGTCTCTTTATCCTGAGGGCTACCATTTCCATGACCCTGAAGAGGTGGTTCATATTAGATGATTCAACATAGGCTACCGAGAGATCCTGGGCAATAACGAGGTCAAAGTTCTGTGGACCCGAAGAGACAAGAAGAGCCTTGTTCTCCGGAATTATGGGGGACTGAAAGACGTCGGTTACTATCTTTTTAATCTGCTCAATCTCAAGGAGTCCCGTGTTGTCATGCATCCTGTTTAGATGGAAATACTGTTTGGGATTAACGAGAAGGTAGTAACTGCCGTAAAAACCCTGCTCAACGAGCTTTGAGATGCCAGCCATCACGTCGTTGAAGGCATTGCCAACAACGCTCCAGTCGCTCATTGAGAGCTTGTTAATGCCCTCCGCGTTCATCAGCCCCTCAAGACCAAGGTTCTTGTTGCCAAGCAGGATCAGTGTATCCTCAGCCACAGCGGTTGCAACGCTTGCAGAAACTGCGCTGGAGGTGTCAATGGGCATATTGAACTGGCGGAAGTACTCAAGGTCCCGCCAGGAGATCACAAAGTCCTTGTATATTGTAGGAATAGGTATCTGCTTTCTGACTCCTGTCCTGATAGGCTCACAGGTCTCATATTCCTGTCCCGGTCTTATCTCGCACACTCCCGGTTCCATACCGTAGATTACATCGTAAGAGACCATCTGGTGACCGGGTCCTATCGGTCCAACAACAGGAACAAACTTTCTGCAGACAAGGGTGCTCTTTGCAACCTCAATTACCGCGTCCTCAATCTGCTTCCACTCCTCTTCTGTAAGGGGAGAGGTGTCTCTTCCCAGAAAATCCATTTCATTACCCCCTTTATTCAGGTTCTCGTTAAATTATATCAGCAAGGTCAACACGCCATTTTAGAGGAGGTGGGATATGAAGGGGTTTGCAGGGCTTACCCTCGGGGTCCTTATACTTCTCTTCTCTGCTCTTGGAATGGAACTTAAGGAAGTTGCAAAGGGAATTTACGTCGCAAAAGGGACAACAGGACTTCCCTCAAAGGAAAACAGGGGATTCATGTCTAACTC
>JALTVH010000042.1 GCA_027049085.1 Aquificaceae bacterium
TCCCTTGCCTGTTATGCCTTCAATAACCCTGATTCCTTTCGCTACATGGCGGTGTTTCATCTGCTGAGGGAGGAGGACGAGGAAAAGGGACGTTATCTTCCGGGAATAAAGATCCTCCAGATGCTCAGGGAGGCATATAGCAGGGGTGAGATTAACGTAATTCCCGAAGTTGCCCTCAGCATAGTTACGGGGACGATCAGCAGGCTCTTTGAGATAAAAGAAATGGGTCTTACAGAGGTGTCGGAGGAGGAGCTGATAGATGAGATGAAGAGGGTAATACTGAGGAGTCTGGGACTGTCTTCTGATTTATAATCTTACAAGCTATGAATATGGTTCGCCTTCAGCTCATTTACCCTGAAGAGATGATCAGAGAGCCAATCCTCTGCATGGTATGCAAAAACTTTGACGTGGTCCTCAATATCAGAACAGCCAAGGTTACCCACGACACGGGGATCCTCACCGTAGAGATAGACGGCGACTCCGACGAAATTGAAAAGGCCATCAAATTCATAGAAGAAAAGGGCGTCACCGTCCAGCCAATAGAAGGCCAGGTCTTTATGGAATAGGGTTAGGGAGGATAGACAAAGCGCGGAAAGTCACTCACAATTCCTACATCAGTTCCAGTTATCCCGGTGGGTTGTAACGTTTTTGAAGTGGCATTCACAATATATATCTCGCTCTGAGGTGTAACCGGGTCATACATCTTGATATATAAAAGACCATCTATGCCAAATACCTGTTTAGGCTGAAAGCCCGAAGGGACTGGTCCTATAGTTATTTTTTTATTGAGGTCCAAGGAATAGAGAACCAGGGTTCCCCCAGTACAGTTAGGTGGTTGGGGCGTGCAACCCTCAGATACGGGAATCCATTTATAGTTTTGGCTATAGTTTAACAGAGTTCCCATTGAAAGGTATGATGCGGGAGTTGTTATGTAAAAAGATGGATCAAACGAGCCATAGGCTAAATAGGAGTTCTGAATGCACTGGAAATTCTGTATATCAGTTTCTTTTAGGTAACACATCATATTTGTTGATGGGTCTCTCCCTAAAATCAGTGTGTCATTGGAGTGTTCTATAGATATGGAATTGACTGATGCGGGAAGATTTATAGCCAAAGGGTTAGCACCACTTTTGGGAAATGCATAGTAATATGTATTTCCAACCTGGTCAGTTATCTCAACTATGACGTAGTTTGAGGTTGAGTCCAGTAAGGTTATGAATGGAGAAGTTAAGCTGAGAGTTAAAGAATTCAGGAGAGCTAAAGAATTTGTGCTGAAGTCAAATTTGTATATACTCAAAAGACCGGATGTAGAGACACGTCCACAGTAAACAGTATCTTGCATGGCTGTGCAAACATCAACCGGAGTTTGGCTGGATTCAAGGTAAGCTATATTTCTGTCAGCCATGGTTGAGTAAAAGAGGTATGAGTTGGTTCCATCACCTACAACGAAGAATGAATATTTATTAGTGGGGTAAAAACCGGCAGGGTAAAATTCGCTGGGGGGTGGGGTTGTGAATGGATCTGGCGTACGTGTGATTTGTATACAAGAAAAGGGAGGAGCTGTAAGATCGCATCTTTCCAGGTTCCCTGTTACTGGATTCAGTCCAATGACACCTTCAATCCACCTTGTATTGGTGTTTGAATAGATAGCTGGCTCAAGTAAGAAGTTGGTTGAGTCAATAAAGTTATGATTTCCCTGATTTCCATCTGTATCAATGATTATTGGATTAGGCGTTGTGGGTGTTAAGCAGGTTCCAGGAGAACTGGTATAAACAAAAAAGTATCCTTTCCCAGCAAGGGGATCAGTTATAAGCCTAAAGTCGCATATACTTTGGTTGGCTGCCCCTTCATCGTAAATAGGAGTAGTAACACCCGTGGGATTGTAAAGGTCAAGTTTTTGAACAATTCCTGCCTTTCTGAATACGAGAAATCTTGGGTGAAGACCTGTATAGTACAGGTCTGTAAAATCCAAACTTCCAAACTGCCATAGAATAAGTTCCATATCTGTGTCCTGTGGCCCGGTTTTTGAACCAATAGTTTGAACCGTGGTATTTAGTGATATGTCATGGAGGTATATAGCACTATTTAAGCTAAGGGTGTCTGTAATCTCAGTAAAGGCAAAAACACTGCTTGGTAGTGTCTGAGGATACCCAGGTGAAGAGGTGAAGGGATGGGGAAACAGGTCAAAGCTCATGGACCAGCTGAACTCTGAGTAGAAGGTTCTGTTGTCGGACAGGTTTATGACCCCGTCGCCGTTTGTGTCGTCACCTGCGTCCCCTATGGTGCCGTTCAGGTTGTAGTCGCATACTTCTGGATTATTAGGGTCGCAGGAAGCGTAGTTTAAACTTTGAAGTTTATAGATCTTTTCAAGGGTGGATGAGATATTCTGGATTAGCTGAGCTGCCTTGAGTTTTGGTGAGCCTGCAGACTTTACCTGAGGTGAAGCGGATCCGGGCTGAGGAGGTGGTTCGGTAAGAGAGGAAGGGCAGGTGAAGGTCTGGGCAAAATTCTGGTCCCATGCACACCTCACACCGCTTGATTTGGTCAGAACTCTCACTTCCCAGATGTATCCATTCAATACATCATTAGAAACCTCTGCTCCCATATACTGGGTCAGATCAGTAGAGCTTGTGAAACTGCATTTGACGAGATCCTGGTTCTTGAAATAGGTACATGGAGGGACCCCCACTATCGCAAAATATCTCTCATTGTTTGAAGCATCAGGTGATAATGGAATAAAACCGTACTGGTAATCTGGGAAGGGAACAAATTCATTTCCAAGGATCGCCTTTGAGGATTTTCCCTGACCTGCAACAGAATACTGTGTTTTTACTGAACATGCAACACCTGTTCCAGAATTGCAGTTATTGAGATTTTGTCCCTTTATAAAGAGAGTATAAAAGTCAAAGGCACCAGATTTTAGGCTTTTGGGATGCTGAAGAATGACGAAGCTGTTGATTGATTCCTGAGAAGAATTGAGGGTGCCGTTCAGAGATATAGATTGACCAAGCGACCATTGGGCACCAGGTAGTGGCAGATTTGCTGTATTTGCCCCTGGTTCAACCTTGACTATTGCACTTATGTAATCAAGATCAAAGCCTGTGCACCCGTCAGGACTCTGAGGACCATCCGTTAGCCTTGCACTTATCAGAATGGTTTGAGGTTTCAGATTTTTGATAGTTACAGAGTTATTCTGGGGTGTAAGGATCACAGTTTTTGAAAAGTTTTCATCCTTTGACTTGAGGAATATCTCTATGCACTGGGTTTCAGGTCTCAGATACTGTGCAGACAGCTTTTTAGCTGGAAAATTCACCGCTATGCTCAGTGAAGCGGTGTTCTTCTCTTTTTTAAAATTGCAGGATTGAATGAGGAGGCCAGAGAAGACAAAGGGAGCAATCAGGAGGAACCTTATATCTGACCTCATTGTATTATCACCTCCAGATTCCCTACACTCGGGGCTGGGGGCTTCTCAGAAAAGGGATCCTCCTTTTCATGAAAGACGGAAATGAATTTAAGAAGGTTTGAAGATTTTGGCTCATTGCCCATGGGATAAACGTATTCAACCTTTCCTTCTTCAATAACCACCTTCGTGTAGCCGGGGAAGACATAGACCCAGAAGGTTGTTCCCTTTACCCCTATGATCGCATGGGGAGTCATGACCCTGAAACCTTTGAGTCCCTTGGCGCTCTTTATGTCAAACTTAACTATTCCTCTCTGTACCCGTACGTCTCTTGATTTCTCGTAAGCTATTACCTTCAGCCTTGAACGCTCCTTCAGTTCAACCTGTGAACCGTCAATGAATGAAAGCAGGGCATAGCTCTTGGTCTTTGTGCGCACAAGGTCACCCACTCCGATCACCGATCCGGCTACATCCACAGGCATGCCCCTTAGAGCGCCTTTCTTCACAAGGTCAACCCTTCCCTTGTATCTTTCAACCTTTCCAACATCCTGCCCGAACACAAGTCCTGTCAATACAAAAATAAGCACAAGCCACACCATCAGAATACACCTCCTACTCCAGCGTAAATTACGTGTCTTATATAACTGAGGTCACTGATAGTTGAGCTGTTTTGATTGAAACTGTATCTTGCCTCAGCGACTATGAACCTAACCAATCTGACCCTCAGTGTCGGTTCAAAGACAAGGAAGATGTCTTCTCTACGCTTCCCGTAGATTGTATTCTCCCTCTGGAAGGAATAGTAACCGGCAGACACATTCACCGTCACACTGAATCTTCCCCTCTCGTAGCCCGCAAGAAGAGAGGGCTGAAGGAATAGGCTTTTCCAGTTTTCACCTCTTGTATCTTCGTAACCCCCTGTTATTGAAGCCCTCGCCACAACCTTGCCCAGATTAAAAGGGTATTCAAGGCGGGCTGAGTAACGGCCTCCATCTCTGTTTTCTTCCTTTATTGGGGTTTTGTAGTAATCATGGTAGCCTGCAAGGAGCTGGGCCTTGATTTTTCCTAAGAAGTAACCAACGCCCGTCTCGCCTGTTACTCTGTAGAACTCACCCCCCAGAGTGATGTAGTCAACAGTAAACGGAATAAAGATCTTTCCAAAGGTAACCTCTCCTGAAAGAGAACCCCTGAAGGTGTTGAAATCCTTGGCTCTATCGTAAGTTGTGTAGCTCAGGTCAAGGCTTGCCGATGTCCTCCAGCCGTTGTAAAAGAGCGAACCGCTAAGCTGATAACTTGGTGACTCTCTTCTTGATATAAAACCAGTCTGCGGGGCAATGGTGGGGTTGGAATCGTATCCCCCGCTAAGCGTCAGTTCCGCTAAAAGAGTTTTGCTGGATCTGGCAACACCCTGAGCATCAGGGTAATGATCTGAATCTGGCGGAATCCTTGTATAAAAGGAACGGGCAAGGTCGCGATGACCCTTCAGAATGGCTATTGTTCCGAGAATGTAGAGCTTTGCTGGGTTATCGGATACACCCATTAGGGTTTCTTCAGCCCTCTTTAGTTCACCCCTCTGGAGATGAATCTCTGCGAGGGCTGTTTTATAAGCGGGATTCTCTGGGTCTTTTTTTATTAGTGCTTCAAGGATTTCCTGGGCTTCATCAAGCTCAAGGAGGCCAAGCTTTGCCTTTGCATAAAGGAACAGTTCCTCATCGGAAAGGTCTTTAATAATGGCTTTGTTATCAAGCTCATCTATAACCTCTTCAAATTCACCTTCTTTGAGATGTTCTTTAAGCTTATCTATTTGTGAAAAGGTAACCACCGATGTTGTCAGGACAATAAAAAGCGTCAGATAAAGAATAGCCATTGGTCCCCCTCTTGCTTTTAATATAGATCATCACTTTCAAACAATGAGGTAAAAATACCTTAATTAATTGAGATTAATTAACTTTTTTAGTGACTTCAGTTCGTCCCTCAGCTTTGCCGCCTTTTCAAACTCCCAGTTTTTGGCACATTCCCACATTTCCTTTTCAAGTTTCTCAATCCTTTTGATCAGATCCTCTTCTGTCTTTATCCCTCTGGGCAGGGCTGTGGGAAGTTTTACATAATCAAGTTCCTCAATTGCAAGGAGTTCTTTTATGGGTTTAACAACGCTCTTGGGTGTAATTCCGTGTTCCTCGTTGTACCTTATCTGTTTCTCTCTTCGCCTGTTGGTCTCTTCAATGGCTTTTCTGATTGACTCTGTCATTTTGTCAGCGTATAGTATCGCTGTGCCGTTGACATTTCTGGCGGTTCTGCCGATCGTCTGGATCAGAGAAGTGTAGCTCCTGAGGAATCCCTCCTTGTCTGCTTCAAGGATGGCAACGAGGGATACTTCGGGTAGGTCAAGGCCCTCTCGAAGAAGGTTCACGCCCACAACCACGTGGACTCCCCCTTCCCTCAGGTCTCTCACGATCCTCGCCCTTTCTATGGCATCAAGTTCCGAGTGCATGTAGGTTGCCCTTATTCCTCTCTCAGTCAGGTAATCTGCCACCTCCTCTGCAAGCCTCTTGGTAGTTGTCAGCACGAGCGCCCGCTCGTTCCTCTCAATCCTCTTCTGGATCTCAACTATGAGATCCTCAAGCTGGTTCTTCGTTGGACGAACCTCAACCTTCGGGTCAACCAGCCCTGTGGGCCTCACTATCTGTTCAACTATCACGCCCTCCGACCTCTTTATCTCCCACTCCCCTGGAGTTGCTGATACAAAGATCACCTGGTTGAGCCGCTCAAGGAACTCTTCAAACCTCAGAGGCCTGTTGTCTAAGGCAGAGGGCAGGCGCCAGCCGTACTCAACGAGCTTTTCCTTGCGGGAGCGGTCGCCGTTGTACATCGCCCTGACCTGCGGTACCGTCATGTGGGACTCATCAATTATCATCAGGAAATCCTCGGGGAAGTAGTCCAGCAGTGTGAAGGGAGGTTCCCCTGGCTTCCTTCCGTCAAAGTACCTTGAGTAGTTCTCAATTCCCTTACAGTGACCCAGCTCCCTTATCATCTCAAGGTCATACATTGTCCTCTGATACAGCCTCTTTGCCTCAACGTCCTTGCCGTGCCTTTTGAACCACTCAACCCTCTCAATCAGGTCCCTCTCAATCTGTTCAACAGCCTGATCAACCGTGGGTTTGGGCGCTATGTAGTGGGATGCGGGAAAGAGGGAAAACTCCTCAATCTCTTCAATGACGTGCCTGTTGAGCGTATCTATAATGAGGATCCTCTCAATCTCATCGTCCCAGAGCTCAACCCTTACCGTGT
>JALTVH010000043.1 GCA_027049085.1 Aquificaceae bacterium
ACAGCGCTGAGGAAGGAAAGACTCCCCGAGTGGTCGCCCAAAAAGAGGTTTGAGGATACCCTTTACAGACTATGCATAAACACAAGTGTTATTAAAGGTGGAACTCTCAGAGTCGGTGATGAGCTAAAACTCGTACAGTGACGCCTGAATACTTCAGATCTGGCTCTCCTGAAAAAGGGTCCGTCCTGTCGGAAACAAGGAAATTGACAGGCTCACCAAACTCTGAGGGATATCCAAAGGGTGCAAAAATGTGACCCCTCTTTACATTTCCAAACCTCACAATCCTGATTATGCGCTGTTCCTTCCTTTCAAGAACAACCTCCGTGCCCTCTTCCACACCGAGTTCCTTTGCATCTTCTGGGTTCATAACCACAAAGGGAGGTATCTCCCCCTTGAGAAGCTGGGGGCTCTTCCCGGTCCTCGTCATCGTGTGCCACTGGTTTTTGAGCCTCCCCGTCAAAAGAATAAACTCACCCTCTTCGCTGGCAAGCTCAAATCTCGCGGGATGAAAGCAGGCCTTCCCGCTTCCAGTTGGAAATCTGAGGTCCTCATAAAGCCATCTTTTTCCCCACCTTGCGGGAAGGGATTCATAGCTAAGACCGCTCATGTCACATATTCTTCCCCTCGTTGACTCCTTGAATTCCTCAAAAACATCTCTCGGACTACTGTAAGGGAAGAGTTCGCCACCGCCCATCACCTCTGCAAGTTCCTTGAATATAAGCCAGTCAGGTTTAGCTTCACCGGGAGGATCGGTAAACTTCTCACAGAAGGTCAAGGTCCTGTCGGAACCGGTCATAACCCCTTCCTTCTCACCGAGCTGGGCTGAGGGAAGTATGAAGTTGGCAAACTCGCAGGTGTCATTCCAGTAGGCATCCTGTACTACGAGGAAAACCTTCTCAAGAGCCCTGTATACCTTGTCCAGGTTCGGAAGCGATACCGCAGGATTGGTGCAGACAACCCACATTAGCTTTATATTCCCCTCAAGGATGAGGTCTATAGCACGGGTTATCGTGGGACCAGGCTGAGCCCTGATACCCTTGAGTCCCCAGAACTCTTCAATGAATCTCCTGTCTTCAGGGCTCCTCACATCCCTGTAGCCCGGCAGGCCGTTAGAGAGGTAGCCCACCTCTCTCCCTCCCATGGCGTTGGGCTGGCCTGTGATTGAGAAGGGACACCCTTTTTTATTAAGCCTTCCGGTGGCAAGGTGAAGATTTATCAGGGCAAGGTTCTTCATGGTCCCG
>JALTVH010000044.1 GCA_027049085.1 Aquificaceae bacterium
CTAAAGCAGGGGGAAGGGCCATCCTTCAGAGAAGGCAGAGGTCCTATCAGAGGTCCACAGCCAAGGACAGGAGTCCAAAAGGTCCCCAGCCGGGGGTAAGAGCAACCCCTCAGAGAAAGCCGCCAGCCACCCAGAAGCCTATAGCCTTTATTACTACGAGGGAGGGGATGAAGATCGGCTTTGACAGGGGCACTAATTCCGTTCTCGTTTACGCAACACGTACCGAGTACGAGAGCCTCAGGAACTTAATTTCAAAGCTTGACGTGAGGAGAAAGCAGGTACTCATTGCTGCAACTGTTGTTGAGGCCTCTGCACGCAGTCTTCTTGATATAGGGATCAAGTGGCAGATTCTCGGAAGGTACGGGGGTGCATCCTTTGGCGGAAGTTCACTGACCGATGTTTACAGTTCTTTCATGTCAGGAAGCCTCGTCATGGGAGCCTTTAGTGAGACAGGAAAGACCCTTACCATTGGCAATGCTACCCTCTTCTTTCCGGACCTTGTTCTCCTTTTTTCCCTGCTTGAGACAGGGACAGGATTCAACATAATTGCCAACCCCAAGGTTCTTACCCTGGACAACCAGCCTGCAGTTATAAAGGTCGGTCAGGTTGTACCCTACGCAGAGGGAGTTAAGTTTGACATCAACGGCCAGCCGATAATCACCTATGATTACAAGGAAGTGGGGCTTGAACTCAAAGTAACTCCGAGGATCGCTGAGGACAACCTGAGGGTTACAATTGACCTTGCCCTCCAGGAAATCATTGATTTCGTCAGAAACGAGATAGGGACAACAAGCTACACCGTTCCTGTTACATCCAACAGGGAGGTCAGCTCTGACGTTGTTGTGGAGAATGGTCAGACCATTATAATAGGTGGGCTTGTCGGTACAAAGACCATCAGAACCATTGAGGGTGTTCCCGGTCTATCAAGGATCCCCCTTCTGGGGAGGCTCTTCAGGAGGGACTTTGATCAGAGGGACAAAACAACTCTCTTCATCTTCATAACCCCATACGTTGTTTCCTCGCCTGAGGAGCTGAGCAGGATAACCCAAGAGCATCAGAAGATCATGGAAGAGCTGAGAAAAAGGATAGAGGACAAGAAGAAGGAATCGGAAGAAGAGGATGAAGAAGACCTTTTCTGAGATACTTCTCCTCCTTCTTATAACTCTCATATTAGTTGGAACATTCCTTATTCTTGGTCTCCCGAAGGCGATATTAATTGACAGGTTCCTGATGGAAAGGGGGATATTTATCCTTGCGGGTAACGTCCATGAAGGGATAACAGATCTCAGGCTCTCTGATGTGAGAATAATCGCCTCAGGAAAGGAGGTGGCACGCCTTGACAGGATGAGGGCAAAACTGACTCTAACAGGCGTTTACCTTGAAGGAAATTGCAGTAAGGGTGATGTTAAGGTGAAGGTCGGCTGGTCAAGGAGCCTTTCCCTCAGGGCACAGGAGTTTACCTGTGCCAGGGACATTGAACGGGTTGATGCAGATGTAAGGATTGGAGAGGGAATAAAGGGGAAGGTGAGCATAAGAGGTCTTGATACGGGAATTGTTACCGTTGACAGTATTGAACTGAACTTTAAAGGGAAAGATTTTGAGGGAAAGGTTGTTTACGGTAAGTTTGAATTCAGCGGTAAAGGTCAGGTAAAGCTTAATAAGGAAGACCCTCTTAACTCTTCCCTCAGGGCTGAATTTTCTGGAGCCATTGGGAGAGTTATTATTTCAGGGACTCTTAAAAACCCCACTGTAAAGATGCCTTCCACTAATTTATATTAATTAGGTCAGATGTGCGGTATTGCGGGCGTCTTCAATAACGATCACGCTTCTCAGTACGTCTTTCTGCAGATTTACTCACTTCAGCACAGGGGCCAGGAGAGTGTGGGGATAGCCAGCTTTGATGGAAAGGAAATAAGGGTTGTTAAAAAAGCCGGACGTGTTCTTGAGAAAATAGACCAGGAAAATCTTGACTACCTGAAGGGAAATATAGCTATCGGTCATGTGAGGTACTCAACCGCAGGTGATTCGGGAGGGGCTAACGCTCAGCCGATTGTTAGAGATACCCCTTTTGGCAAAATGGCTGTTGTCCACAACGGGAATATAACGAACTTTCCCTCTCTCAGAGAAGAACTGATTTCAAAGGGGATATCCTTCAACTACAGCTCAGATTCAGAGCTCTTTCTTGCCCTTTTAGAGGACGAGAGCCTCGGTGTAGACCTCTTCCAGAGGCTTTTCAATGCACTTAAAAGGCTTGAGGGTGCCTTCTCGGTTCTCGTTATCGGTGAAGGAATGCTCATAGCGGTCAGGGACCCTTACGGTTTCAGGCCACTTCTTTTGGGCAGGAAGGGGGAAACTCTCCTGTTTGCCTCCGAAAGCTGTGCCTTTGACATAGTTGAGGGAGAGTTGATCAGAGAGATCCAGCCCGGCGAAGCTGTGATAGTTGATAAAAGTGGTGTGAGGAGTGCATTCCCCTTTGAGAAAAAGAGGTTCGCAAAATGCATCTTTGAGTTCGTTTACTTTTCGAGACCTGACAGTTACATCTTTGGGGATTATGCGTACAGAATCAGGAAGGAGCTTGGTAAAAAGCTTGCCCTTGAGGATGATGTGAGAGCTGATTACGTCGTGCCAGTCCCTGATTCAGGTGTGGTTCCTGCCCTTGGATATTCAGAGGTAAGCGGGATTCCCTTTGAAATGGGTCTGATCAGGAATCACTACGTAGGCAGGAGCTTTATTGAGCCTACGGATGAGCTGAGGAACCTAAGGGTTCTGATGAAGTTGAGCCCGAACAGGGCTGTAATAGAGGGCAAATCAATCGTTGTGGTTGACGATTCACTAGTCAGGGGAACCACATCAAGGCGCATCGTATCAATGCTAAGGCGCTCAGGGGCGCGTGAGATCCACCTGAGGATCGCTTCTCCACCTGTGGTCGGTCCCTGCTACTACGGGATCGATACGCCAACGAGGGAAGAGCTTATCGCTAACAGGATGAGCATTGATGGTATTAAGGAGTTCATCGGGGTGGATTCGCTCAAGTACCTTTCCCTTGAGGGGTTAAGATCCTGTGTTGAAGACAGTTCAGGTTTCTGTGATGCCTGCTTCAGTAACGAGTACCCTACAGTTGTGGAAAGGATAGAGGTCCTGCGGAGGCGGTGATCACTCCTCCTTCAGCCAGGTTTTGATCAAAGCTGCGACTTTCTTCGGTTCCTTCCTTGCAACGTCGGTAATCGTCTTGACCACCTGAACTTCCCTTGCCCTCTCTCTTAGCACCTCTGCCCCGGTAATGGTTGGCATCTCCTCAGGTGGCGGAGATGGCGCCGGTGCGGTCACGGGCTGGGGTTTCCTTCTGAGGAGTTTGAGCATGATAAAGAGGAAAAGGAGTCCAAACAGTCCACCAACAATGGCCGGAATGAGAATCCTCGGGATCTTACCTTCAGGTGCCACGGCTGTAGGAACTTCAGGTGGCTTAAAGGGTACCATTACAACCGAAAGGGTGTCTCCTCTCTCTGGATCAATACCGGCGGAAGCTGAGACGATCTTCTCAATTTCCTTTTTGTCAACATCCTTAAGCTGACTGTTTACCATAACACCCACACTGATCCTCTTGACCTTGAGTGTTGGGTCAACGGTCATTATTTCCCTTTTACTGACCTCATAATTTGTAATGGTTTCTTTCTTCTCGCTAACCGCACCCTGATTTGTTTCCAGTCCTTGAGCAGGTGGTATATTTGCGGTTGTTCCCGGAACACCGCCGGGCGCGCCACCAACTGACCTTTCCTTCTTCTTCTGCTCACTCACAACAGCTGTGAGGTCAGGGTCATACAGGACTTCCTTTTTCTGCACCTTTGTGAAATCCAGCTCTGCAGAGACCCTGACCTTTACGTTTCCGAATCCAAGGGCAGATTCAAGGGCTGTCTGGACCTTTCTCTCTAAGTTTCTCTCAAACTCGTTTTTTATCTTGAACTGTCTTGCACTTATTGCATCTTCAGTGCCCTCGTCAAGCATGGCGGTCAGGTTCCTGCCCCTGTCGTCAATTACAACAACCTTCTCAGGCTTGAGGTTCTCAACGCTTGCAGATACAAGGTTCCTTATGGCTTTGACCTGTGAGGGAGATATATCTGCCCCTGGCCTTAGCTTAATGAATACCGATGCGCTTGTCTGGGACCTGTCCCTTAAGAATATTGACTTTTCGGGTAGAGTGATGTGAACCCTGGCGTCCTCAATGTTTTTCATTCTGAGGATCGTCCTTACAAGCTCTCCCTCTATTGCCCTTTTAAAGTTGACCCTCTGCTGGAACTCTGAGAGTCCGATGGTTGACTTATCAAAGATCTCGTAACCTATAATTCCCTTGTTGGGAATACCTTTGGCAGCAAGCTTGAGTCTCAGGTCTCTCGCCTTTCCTTCAACAACAAGAATTGTCCTCCCGTCTCTTCCTATCTTGTACTTTACACCTTCCTTATCAAGCTCGGTGAGAACTGCGTTCATATCCTCGGGACTGAGGTTTGAGTACAGTACCGTGTATCCGGGTCTGAGGGAGTAAAGGAGGAGTGTGACTATCAGGGAAAAGACGATTGCTGGAACGAAGATGACAAGGATCCTCTGGGTGAGGGGTAGGGCGGAAAACCTGTCCTGAAAGCTCCTGAGACTATCCCTTAAATCAGCCATTCAGACCTGCATCCTCATAAGTTCCTGAAAACCCTCAAGGAGCCTGTTGCGGATCTCAATGAGGAGGTTAAGGGCTATTCCCGCCTTCTGGAACTCCACTACCATCCTGTGAAGGGGTACATCCTCACCAGAGAGGACTGCCCCTTTGATCTCTTTGGACTTCTCCTGCTGCTGATTGACCCACTGAATAAATTCCTCAAGGGTCTTTGCAAAGTTCCTTCCCTCGGTATCTTGCCTTCCTTCCTCTTCCGCCACAAGGGGGTTTATAAAACCTCTTATTCCGTTTATCTCCATAACTCAATCGTCCTCTGGGCCATTTCCTTGGTAAGGTTGAAGGAGTTTAAATTTGCCTCATAGCTCCTGACTGCTGTGATCATATCGGCCATTTCCCTGGCAACATCTATGTTAGGGAGCTGGACAAAACCATTTTCGTCCGCCCTCGGATGGCCGGGATCAAAGATGATTCTGAAGGGCGCATCCGATTCCCTTATCTCGGAAACTATAACAGGAACTTCACCCCTTTTTATCCTTTCAGGGTCATAGACTGCCTGAAAAACGGCTTCGAGCCTCCTGAAGGGCTCACCGGTATTTTTAAAAGACTCGTAGTTGGCAAGGTTTGAGGCAACTGTGTTCATCCTGACCCTCTGGGCATACATCCCGGAGGCGCTAATTTCAAAGGCTCTGAAAAGGTCGTTCATCTCCTTCCACCCCTTATAACGTTGTTAAGCTTCTCAACACTGCCAGAAACCATCCTCATATATACCTCGTAGGCTATCCTGTTCTGGACTAACTTCGCCATCTCTTCCTCAATGCTGACATTATTCTTATCGTTTCCTCTCATAACTTTTTTGACGGGGACAACCCTGAAGTCTGTCGGAGATGTGCTGTTGATGTGTTTTGGGTTTGTCACCTTAAGAGTAAGATTTTTTATCTCCTTTTTGAACTCAACTTCAAGGGCTTTATACCCGGGGGTGTCCGCATTTGCTATGTTGCTCAGGATTACTTTGTGCCGTTTCCAGGTGTAGTCTAAGTAAGGCTGTACCTTCCTTATGCTCTTAAAGATGTCCAACTCTTCAGCCCTCCCACAGGGTCAAAATGACCCTGCTCCATATATTATCTTTCTCCTCAGCCTTTTTTACAACCCATTTTATCGTTTTTTCTGATTTTATCAGCTCGGCGCTTAATGCGGTTCTAAAGAGTGCCCACCAGTATCTTTCTCCCTCTTTTTCACCTATCTCAATAACCTTTTTGTAGTATTCAATCGCTTCTCTGTAATCTCCTTCCTCAAAGCTCAGATCCCCGAGTTTGAGATAAACGATGGACCTGTAAGACCTGAACCTCTCCTTCTCAAAGTCCGTTCTGAGGACGACACTTTCCAGTCTTTCCCTATCCTCTCTAAGGAAATACAGGAGGATCTGGGCTTCCACCCTATCATCTCCCCTCAAACCTTCCAGGGACCTCTCAAGGAAGTTAACTGCGAGTATTGGTCTGTTTTTAAGGATATGGATCTGTGCACCCAGAAACCAGTAGAGGTTTTTGTTGGCAAGATTAGGAATTATCTCAACTGCCAGATCATCACCGGTGAAGGTTAGAGACCTTGCAAGGAGTTCCCAGCCCTCTTTTGTTCCGAAAACCTTTGCAAAGTTATCGGGATTTGTTCTGTAAACATCGGTGATATACCTGGCGTCCTTTTCTTTGTAAAAAACGAACTTTCCTGCTTCTTCTCTCAGTTTTTCTACAAACCTGGAGAAGGTGAATATGTCGTTTTCGTAAACAAATTCTGTTAACTTGAGCTTCTTGGATCTTAGAAACTTTCTTTCCTCCTGGGTAAGGTCCCTTCCCTTCATGGAAAGGTAGTAGATTCCAAGAGCGGGAAGGTCACCGAAAATGTTCTCAACGTTAAGCCAGCCCACTTTGAGCAGCTTTTCCCTGTAGTTTCCGATCTCCTTACCGTAAACCTTTAAAAACTCCTCGTAGTACCAGAAGGT
>JALTVH010000045.1 GCA_027049085.1 Aquificaceae bacterium
CTGTCAATTTCAAATATATTATTAAAGAGCCACGGAGGTGAAATATGATAGCGGTCTTGCTTTTGATGCTGGTCAGTGTCAGTTTTTCTATCCCAAAGCTTGTATCCCCTGAGTGGCTTAAGGAAAACCTCGGCAAGGAAAACCTCGTGATCCTTGAGTTTTCCAACAATCAGAGCTTTCTGGTTGAGGGCCACATTCCCGGTGCAGTGCTTACCGAGAAAGAGGACTGGCGTGTCTTTGACAATAAAACCGGAGCCCTCGTCAGGAAAACAAGAAAGGAATATGAGGAACTTTTCAGCAGATGGGGAATAAGTAACAATTCAGAGGTTGTCATCTACTACAAAGGAAATAACACGAATGAAATTCTCGGAGCTGTTTATGCATACTGGATATTCCACCTTATGGGCCACCAGAAGGTCGGGATCCTTGATCAGGGCTGGAAGGGATGGATTGAGAAGGGCTATCCTGTGAGCTACGAGGAAAAGACCCCGAGGAAGGGCTACTTCAAAGCCAAATATGACGCTAAAAAGGAGGTAAAGTGGAAAGAGCTCTACAACTCAATCGGCAAGAAGCCGATAATAGACGGGAGGCCTGCGGAACACTACTTTGGCGTGAGCAAGTTTGGCTCCGCTAAGAAGTATGGACACGTTCCATGCTCTGTTCCCCTTCCATGGCACTGGTGGGTAAAGAAAGATACCAAAACCGAAAAGCTATACATTGAGTTTCCCACCTACATTGATGAGTTTCTGACAAATCAGGGCATCGGCAAGAAGGACGAGGTTTTACTATTCTGTTTTGGAGGTACTGGGGCTGCCTTTGTTTACATGATGATGGATATTCATGGCTACAAGGGAATGAGGGTCTACGATGCATCCAAGAGGGAATGGGAAGCCCTGAACCTTCCCCTCAACAGGTACGTATGGGAGACTTTCAGGGACTGCCTTGTCCCATCCCCCTGAGTTTGAACCGCTTCTTTACAGGGTCAAAGGAAAGGTGCATAGGAAGAAAATACAGGGTCTCCTCAAGCTCCCTCACTTGGATATCCGGGTACCTTCTGGCAAGCTCTGCCATTCCTTCCCGCCATCTTTTGAAAAATCTTTCCCTTATCTTCTGCTGAAAAGGCTGGATCTCGTTTTTCCATATGAAGGCTAAGGGATTCTCCCAGTCCTTTCTGCAAACTTCCCTGTCGGAAAAGAGGGTAAGCCTGCACATTGAGGGTCTTTCTCCGTAAACTG
>JALTVH010000046.1 GCA_027049085.1 Aquificaceae bacterium
ACACGCCTGCTGCTACCATGGTGGCTGCATGGAGGAGGGCTGATACTGGTGTCGGCCCTGCCATGGCGTTTGGTAGCCAGGTGTGTAGAGGATACTGCCCTGATTTTCCTACTGCCCCGCCAAAGAGCAGGAGCGTGGGCAGAGCTAAGAGCTCTGGTGCTGTCTTGCTTGCTTGTTGATTGATGGTGATTATGTCTAATGTGCTGAATATTAGATAGGTGCTTATTATTCCTATGATGAATAGCCAGTCGCCTACTCTGTTCATCGTGAAGGCTTCTATTGCTGAATCGGTTGCCTTCTTCTGATTGTGATAGTAGCCGATTAATAGATAGGAGGCTAATCCTACGCCTTCCCACCCTGCAAAGATCCCTATGAGATTGTCAGAAAGAACTATGAGGAGCATGGAAAAGAGAAAAAGGGATAGATAGGTGTAGAACTTGTGGGTCCATTTGCCAAACTCGTTGTGCATGTAGCCGATGGAATAGAGGAAGATCACCGTCGCTACGCCAGTGACCACCACAGCCATGGTGGTGGAAAGGGCATCAAAGTAGAAGCCTATGGAAACACCGCCCTCCTTGAGGGGAAGGAAGTTGTAAACCTTGACTGTGAAGGGATCTTTTATTGCCCTGAACATGGTGTAGAGGGCAAACACAAAGGAGAAGAATCCACCGAGGGTCGTAATCACACCGCTTGCAAGGTCCCCCAGCCTGCGACCGCCGAGGGCGGTTATTGTGAAGGCAAAAAGTGGCATCAGGAGTATGAGGATTCCTTCCATCCTTTAATCCCTCAGGTGAACAAGTTCCGAAGATCCTTCGTAACCTTTCAGACGAAAGATTGAGACCACAAGGCCAAGTCCGACAGCCACCTCCGCTGCGGCGACCGTCAGCACAAAGAGGGCAAAGATCTGACCGTCCACCCTCCCGAGGTAAGTATCAACAGCAACCAGCACAAGGTTGACGCCGTTGAGCATTATCTCGGTGCTTACCAGAACCGTTATGAGGTTCTTCCGTATCATCACACCGAGGAGTCCCAAGAGAAAGACGAGGATCCCTAAAAGCATATATGCCTTCTCTATGGTCACTCTTCCTTCCTCCCGAGGAGAATGGCGCCTATCATGGCGACTAAAAGTATAACGGAAGCGACCTCAAAGGGAAAGAGGTAGGAGGTAAAGAGGTTCTTACCGAGATCCCTTACGCTGTCAGCCTTAACAACGGCTGGCTGGTGGAGGGATC
>JALTVH010000047.1 GCA_027049085.1 Aquificaceae bacterium
TCCGACATGGGAGGAGGTCTCTTCACCTCATCAAGGGGCAAGGTAACGGTAAAGAAAAACATCTTCTGGGAAAACTTCACGGGAGCGAGAGGGGGAGGCGCTCTCCTCTATTCCGACTCTGAGGTTGTTCTCACCAACAACATGATGGTTGCCAACTTCGCAAGCTACAGGGGAGGCGGTGCCTTCGTTTCCATCAAGGACAGCGATGACTTTGCTTACATTGAAAACAACATAATCAGCGACAACTGGGCTGACGAGGGATGCAACGACGGCGATGACCTTTACGTTGATGCAGACTACGACGGGGATGCGATCGGTGGCAACGTTCACCTCCGCAAGAACATCCTCGGATCCTCCGCCAACCCCAGGTCCGCCAATTCCGAGGACCTCGTTGTTTCCAACTACAAAAACCTTTCCCTCAAAAACAACCTCACCTCTGAGAATTAACCACCCCGGCCCCGCTCAGGCGGGGCTGACCTTTCAATCTTATAATTCATTTATATGAAAGGATACCTTGTGGTTCTTATCACAGCGCCCCAGGATAAAGGTCAGGAACTCGCTGATTTTATCATCAACAGCAAACTCGGTGCCTGTGTGAACCTAGTCAGTGAGGTGGACTCCATCTACTGGTGGAAGGGCAATGTAGAGAAAGATAAGGAGTGCCTTTTGATTGTTAAAACTAGCGCCGAGAGGTTCGGCAGGCTCCTTGAGGAGGTAAAAAGCAGGCACCCTTATACGGTTCCTGAGATCATAGCCCTGCCTATAGTCGCAGGGAACGAGGACTACCTTAAATGGATTGAGGAAAGCCTTTTATGAGGCCTCTCAAACTTGAGCTTGAGGGATTTTCCGTTTACAGAAACCGTCAGAGTGTAGACTTTTCAAAGCTAAGCTTTTTTGTCATCCAGGGAAAGACAGGCGCTGGGAAGACGAGCATTGTGGACGCAATCACCTTTGCCCTCTACGGGAGAGTGCCAAGATACGGAACACAGAAAGCCCACAGGATGGTCCTATCCAGGGGCTCCGACAGGATGAAGGTATCCCTTGACTTTTCAGTGGGAGGTCAAAGGTACAGGATTGAGAGGTTCTACAGGGCAAAACCGGAGGACTACTCGGTAAGAGTCTATGAGGGCGAAAAGAGGCTTGACCTCGGCAAGGCTCAGGTTGATCGCTGGATTGAAAAGGTAACGGGCCTTGACTACAGGACCTTCACAAGAGT
>JALTVH010000048.1 GCA_027049085.1 Aquificaceae bacterium
TCACAATTTCCCTTGAGTTTTTTGCAAGTGTCCTCTGAATGTAGGTCATAGTCATCGTTGTATCGTTGTAGACCGTATCAACCTGCTTGCGCAGGTGGAACATAAAAAGGAAGAAGAAAATAATCGCCGTTATCACTGCGGTCCCAATTGAAACCGATACAGTGCTAAGGAGGAGTTTATTCTTTAAAGACATTCTTCAATATAATTATCGGCATGTTAATTATTTTTGGAGGGAGCTTTGACCCGGTTCACATCGGTCATCTCCTTATCGCAAGGGACATCTTTGAAACCTTCAAGCCTGAAAGCTTTCTCTTCATTCCCGCCTACAGGGCACCCCTTAAGGAAGGACACAGGGCATCGCCCCAGGACCGCCTTACCATGCTCAGGCTTGCCCTTGAAGGCGAAAATTACCAGATAGATGACACCGAGATAAGGAGAGGGGGCACCTCCTACACCGTTGACACGCTTAGAGAGTTCAGGGCAAAAAAGGGCCAGCGGCCCTGGCTGTTGATTGGCTCTGACACCGCCCTCTCCCTCCACCGCTGGAAAGATCCAGAAAAAGTGGTCAGGCTCACAAGGCTCCTAATCGTTGACAGGAGCGGAAAGCTCCCTCAGGTCAGAGAGTACTTAAAGGAAAAGTTCCCTGATCTTAAAGAGGGAGAAGACCTCAGCTTCGCTGAGGTGAGGAGGATTGATATCTCAGCAAGCGAGATCAGGAAGAGAGTTTCGGAAGGAAAAAGCATACGCTTCATGGTTCCCGAAAAGGTTGAGGAGTATATCCGAGAAAAAGGACTTTACCGGAAGTTATAATCACTGCTATGAAGACGGGGTTTATCTACGATGAGATATATCTAAAGCATGATTACGTTGACCATCCGGAAAGAAAGGAAAGGCTCATTGCCATAATGGAGCACCTTGAGAAAGAATCAGCCTTAAAAGAAGTTATTCAGATCCAGCCAAGGCGTGCAACCCCCGAGGAAGTGGCTCTCAATCACGACAGTTCCTACATTCAGGAAGTCCATGATTTCTGCCAGTCGGGGGGAGGATTCCTTGACCCTGATACCTACGCGGTAGAGGAAAGCTACGATGTTGCACTGACAGCGGTTGGTGGTGTGCTGGAGGGCATTGACAGGCTTGCAAAAGGCGAGATTGAGACCTGTTTCTGTGCAGTCCGTCCGCCTGGACACCATGCTGAGTATGCAAAAGCGATGG
>JALTVH010000049.1 GCA_027049085.1 Aquificaceae bacterium
TTTCGGTATGAAGACCCAAGAGATACAGAGGATCTTCGTATCGGTTGGTTTAACTATAGGTGTCGTTGGCTCTACTGCAGGAATTATCTTCTCCCATATAATGGCCTACCTGATCAACGAGTACAAACTGATAAGAGTACCCGAAGAGGTTTACATGATGACCTACATACCTGTGCACATTGAACTTCCTGACCTCCTTGCTACCTTCCTTGGGACCCTGATCCTTTCCTTTGCCTCTTCACTTATACCTTCAAGGAAAGCCTCAAAGGAAAATGTGGTGAGGATCCTGAGAAATGAGTAAGATCGTTGAGCTAAAGAACGTCTGGAAGATCTATCCCGGTGGGACTAAGGCTCTAAGAGATGTGTCCCTTTCGGTAGAAAAAGGGGAATTTGTCGGCATAATGGGTCCTTCAGGATCGGGGAAGAGTACTCTACTTCACATCGTCGGTGGCCTTGATAGACCCACAGAAGGAGAGGTAAAGGTCTTCAGGAGAAAGCTGTCCACCATGAACGAGGACCAGCTCGCCGAGTTCAGAAAATCCAAAATAAGCTACATATTCCAGTTTTACTACCTGATGAATGACTTTACAGTGTTAGAGAACCTGACCCTGATAGGTAGAATACTTGGCGTTGAGAATTACAGAGAAAAGGCGTTTGAGCTCCTTGAGTTTCTGCGGCTTACTCACAGACTAAAACACAAACCCAATCAGCTTTCAGGGGGCGAACAGCAGAGGGCCGCTATCGGGAGGGCTCTGATGGGCGAACCCTCTCTTATACTTGCGGATGAACCCACAGGAAACGTTGACCATGAAGAGGGCGAAAGGATCTTCCATCTTTTTAAGATGCTCAACGGTGAGAAGAAAATAACCTTCATGGTTGCTACCCACAATCCTGATCTCAAGCCCTTCTTTGACAGGATCATCTATCTGAGGGACGGCCAGCTTGCTGGTGAAGAGAAATTAGGCTAAGCCCTTTTCAGAAAGATACCTCTCAGCCTCAAGGGCAGCCATACATCCAAAGGCGGAGGCGGTGATAGCCTGACGGTACTTTCTGTCGTGAACGTCACCGGCAGCAAATACTCCCTCTACAGAGGTTTTTACATGATCGTGTACCTTTATATATCCGAGATCATCAAGCTCAAGCTGACCTTTAAAGATCTCTGTATTAGGAATATGACCGATGGCTATGAAAAGCCCATCACAGCTGA
>JALTVH010000050.1 GCA_027049085.1 Aquificaceae bacterium
TTCAAGGACGTGGTTGTTATAAATGCTATATACGGTCTTGGAGAGCTTATAGTTCAGGGCATGGTGACGCCCGATGAGTACATGGTTTTCAAACCCACCTTCCAGCAGGGGTACTCTGCGATTATTGAGAAGAAGCTTGGTAGAAAAGATAGAAAAATGGTTTACGGAACAGGGGAAGACAGAACAAAGGTAGTGAATGTCCCTTTGTCAGATCAGAAGAAGTTTACTCTTGATGATGACGAAATACTCAAGCTTGCCCAGTGGGCAACCCTTATTGAAAAGCACTACTCAGAGAAAAAAGGAAAATGGACACCGATGGACATTGAGTGGGCAAAGGACGGGATCCTCGGTGAGCTCTTCATCGTGCAGGCACGCCCCGAGACCGTTCATTCCCAGAGGCAGAGAAACATTATTAAAGTCTACAAGATCCTTGAGCCTGAATGGGAAAGGGAAAAGAAGCGGCTTATTGATGGCATAGCGGTAGGCGACAAGATAGCTACAGGTAAGGTGAGAGTTCTCTTTGACCTAAAGGATGCGGAGAACTTTAAGGAGGGAGAGGTTCTCGTTACTGATATTACAGATCCCGACTGGGAACCAATTATGAAGAAAGCCTCTGCCATCATAACCAACAGAGGTGGTAGAACCGCCCATGCGGCAATAGTTGCAAGGGAACTTGGTATTCCCGCTGTGGTGGGGACCGGCAGGGCAACGGAGGTCCTTGAAGAGGGTCAGGAGGTTACCGTTTCCTGTGCTGAGGGGGAAACAGGCTACGTTTACGAAGGAGCTCTGAAATACGAGGTTGAAGAGATCAATGTAGAGGAGCTTCCCAGACCGAAAACCAAGATAATGATGAACGTCGGAAATCCTGAGTCTGCCTTCCGCCATGCCTCAATTCCCAGTGACGGTGTTGGTCTTGCAAGAGAGGAATTCATAATAGCCAACTACATAAAGATCCACCCCCTTGCCCTTTTGCACTACGACGACATTAAGGAACTCTACCGCAAGCTCAGCTCCCTCGGGCTCTTGGATGAAAGAGGCTTTACCTCCTTCAGGGCGATATATGCCCATGCCAACGGCAAACTTAAGGAGAAGCTTGCCAAGGGAAAAGAGAAGAGAAATATCAATCTCAAGAGGCTCCTTGATGATATTGACAGGCACACCTTTGGCTATGATGATAAAGTCACCTACTACGTCAAGAAGCTCTCTTACGGTATAGCTAAAATTTCCTCCGCCTTTTACCCAAATCCTGTGATAGTCAGATTTTCCGACTTCAAGTCCAACGAGTACGCCAACCTCATTGGCGGTCAGCTCTTTGAACCTGAAGAAGAGAATCCCATGATAGGGTGGCGTGGTGCTTCCCGTTACTATTCACCAGTTTTCAGGGAAGCCTTTGCGATGGAGTGCCAGGCGATACTGAGGGTCAGGAACAAAATGGGCTTGACTAATACAAAAGTGATGATACCTTTTTGTAGAACACCAGAAGAGGGAGAGAGGGTACTTGAAGTTATGGAGTCCGCCGGCCTGAAAAAGGGAGAGAATGGGCTTGAGGTATATGTTATGGCGGAGCTGCCCAGCAACGTCGTTCTTGCGGACATCTTTGCCGATATCTTTGACGGCTTTTCAATAGGTTCCAATGATCTGACCCAGCTGACTCTTGGAATAGACAGGGATTCTGAGCTTGTTGCTCACATTTACGATGAGAGAAATGAAGCGGTTAAGAGGTTTATAGCTCAGCTTATTCAGACGGCGAAAGAAAAAGGAAAGAAGATCGGCATCTGCGGTCAGGCGCCCTCTGATTTTCTTGACTTTGCGGAGTTTCTGGTTGAGCAGGGCATTGACAGTATTTCATTAAATCCTGATTCTGTTCTTAAAACTTTGATAGCTGTTACCGAAATGGAAAAAAGGATGGGGGTAATAAAATGAAATTAGCACTGCCCGTTCCGGGCTTGGGGAGCCTCGGAAGGAAAACCAAAGCGGCTGTTTCCCTTTACACAACCGATAAGTTTTTGCGTATCCTTGCTCTTGACCAGGAAAAGAGGCCTGTATTTGAACCGGTGGAAGTTTTCTGGGAACATGAAGACGAAAAGGCACGTGCCAAGGTTCTTTCTAACATAGTTGACAAAAATGGTCTGAAAGGGAAAGAGGTGGCAGCCTGTATAACAGCCAACGAGGGGATCCTGAAGTTCCAGAAGTTCCCCGTTGCGATGTCCAAAAAGGACCTGATGGAGGCTATTGACTGGTACATAAAGTCGGAAACCCAACAGATTAAAGAGGACACCATCTATGATTACTATTTCCTTGAAAAAGAACCAGACGACAGGTATATCAAGGTAGTAATAACCATAGCAAGGAAGAGCTCCGTTGAAAAGCTCAAGGAACTCCTCAAGAACGCAGGCCTTCAACCAAAGATAATTGATTATGAGATAGTTGACATAATTAATTACGGTCTTTATAACAAACTTCCCCCACCCTTTGCCATCCTGTACGTGGACTACTATGAAGGTATACTTACCTATTACGGGAAAACTCTAATTTCCTATAACAAGATAGACTTTAATTACAAGCAGTACAGCGAAACCAAAGACCCGGTTATGCTTGACAACTTCCTTATTGAGGTGAGGAACCTCCTTGTAATAAACGAAATATCAAACATCTACCTTGCGGGACCAGTTATAGCAGATGAGGTAACCCTTGAGAACATCATGATGAACCTCCCGATACTGGGGATACTTGATCTTGAAGACGTTTCTCCTGTATTCTTTATACCTTATGTCCTCGCTCTGAGGGGACTGGAGGAGTGAGGGATGATCAGGATAAACTTTGTTAAGAAGGAAAAGAGGGAATTCAAACTTCCCGATTTCTCTCGCCTCAAAGATATTAACTATAGAGAACTTCTGAAGGATAAAGGTATTTTGGTTATTCCTGCGATAGGACTTATAGTTGTCGCAGGTGAACTCTTTTACGCTAAAAAGCTGATAGATGATGTGAATGCACTGACCTTTCAGGTTGACAAGCTTACAAAGGAAAGGAACAAGCTAAAGAAAAAGGCTGACAAGATTCAGAGACAAAAAAGAAGACTGCTTGCGCAAATAGACGAGGTAAGGAGAAGGATTAATTACCTGAAAATGAGCAAGGACATAATCCTAACGCTAAAAGATTACTATATACCCTTCAACTCTTCCCTCCGATTCCTCAGGACGACTGCTCCCAACACAGTCTGGTTTGATAACCTCAATCAGAGGCTTGAATTTGAAAGGATGAATGTTGAACTAACATTCGGTTCATACGATATCAATTCTATTAAGAACTTCTACCATATAGTAAGGCGGGAGTTTAACCAGCTACTTCCGGGTGAAATTACTAAGAGGGAAAATAAGAAGGGGATTATCTATTACGTGGCTTCAATGAGAGTCCAGAAGGAATTTTTAAAAGGGGAGGAGTAAATGTTAGAAAGGTTGAAGCAGCAGTGGGCAATAGCACCTCTCTGGCAGAGGCTGCTTATCGTAATAATAGCGCCTGTTGTTGTAATAGTTGCGGTGTATTTTTACGCCATCAAGCCTAATGTGGAGAAGAAAAAGGAGCTTGAAGCCCAGGTAGTTCAACTCAAGCAGGAAATAGACAAGTACACGAGGATGATCAGACCCGGGGTCCTCAAGAAGCTGGAAAAGCAACTTGAGGAGCTAAAGAAGGAAGAGGAGCAAACCAAAGAGGAGCTTGAAAAAGTTGTAGGGAAGATCCCAACCCGTGAGGAGATTGAGCGGATCCTTGGCGAGATCAATTTCATGGCAGGGATCAGAAATCTTGTCATTACAAGGATAGCGGTCTCTCAGCCAAGGGTGACCAATCTTCAGCTTGTTGAGTCGGGTGATCAGAGAGTCGTCAAGGTGGTTTCCACACAGCAGGGCAACAGAAATCAGCAGCAACAGCAGCGGGGAAATCAAAAGGGACAGCAAAAGCAACAGGCGCAGGTTGGTATACCTGTGACAACCATGGAACTGCAGATGACGATTGAGGGTACTACCTCAGACCTTTATGGATTTCTGGAAAGCCTTTACAGAAAAGGCTTGGTGTCCTACCCACGCTCGGTCAGGATCTCTCCTGTAAAAAATGCTAACATTGTTACTGCTCAGGTTGTTATAGACATAATCCTTCAGAGGTGAGGTGAGGATTATGAGGAAGTTAGTACTTTTGATACTATGCCTTTCGGTTGTTTCCTTTAGTAAGGATCCCTTTACAAGCAAAGAGGATGCAGTCGGCTATATCGTTATAGATTCCCATGAAGGAACTCAAAAGTATATAGTTCTTGAGGGAAAAGATGGCGAAGTTAAGCTTATAAAAACAGGGCGTTCGCCCGATCAGGTACTAAAGAAGGGAGGGAAAAAGAAATGAGGAAGGTTCTTTTGATATTCCTTCTGATAGCCTTTACAGCAACAAATGCTGTATCCCAAACTGTTCGGGAGATGCGATTTGAAGACGTTAAACTGGACACTGTTCTCCGATCCATAGCGAAGGTTGTCAACAAAAACGTTTTAATCGATCCCAAAATAAAGGACGTTCTAAATCAAAAGGTCAGCATCTTCATTCAGAAACCTGTGAGCATCAATGAAGCCTTTAACCTGATCATAAAAGAGTATGGTCTAATCGCTGTTCCCGTTAATGAGGACATTTACAAAATAACCAAGGCAGGTGAGCTTGAACTTGACATAAAAGACCTGACCGATGATGACATAAAGAAACTCGTTGAACTCTTAAAGGGAAGAGTGAGCCCATCGGCAGAGATAGTTATTGATAAAACACTCAAAATGGTATATATCAGGGATGATCAGGCAAAGATCAAGAGGCTTGAAAAGAAAATTAAGGACTACATAGAAAAACTTGTTGCGGAAAGGAGGCTTGGTGTAGAGGAAAGACCAGAGGCGGTCATAACAAGAGTTTTTTATCTAAAAACAATTGGGATACCTCAGGCAAAGGAGCTGATTTCCCCTTATATCACCAAGGAGACAATTATCACAGAAGCGCCTACCTTTAACGCCCTCGTTATTACGGATAAGGTAGATAAGATTGAAAAATATAGGGAAGTACTTAATGAGTTTCTGGTTTCTGCACCGGCAGCGAGGAAGCCCGTAACCGAGATCTTTTATCTGAAATACATTAGCCCGGACGAGTTTATCAGGATGATTGAGCCAATAAGGTCCGAAGCTGGAGTAATTCTAACTGGAGGAGCGTTAAAGGAGGAGAAGGCCGGTAAAGATAAGGTCAGGGTAACACCTGTGATCAAAGAGTTTAACGCCGTTATGATCACAGACTACCCTGAAGTTATTGAGAAGATAAAGGAGCAGTTCAGTGAGTATATAAGCGACGTTCCTCCTCAGGTAAAGATAGAAGCAAAGATCCTCCAGGTTGATAAGACTGTCACAAGGGAACTCGGAATTAACTGGTCAGCTCTCCTTTCCAATGTCAGCGTCCCTGAATCTATCAGCGGAGGTGTCGGCGTTAACCTGGGTGTTGGTGGAGGTCTGCAGACAACTCCTGGTCAATTAACAACTGAAGGGGGAATCCTGACCTTCACCTACTCAAGAGGGTTCTTAAACGCGCTAAATCTTAGGATCTCTGCCTTTGAGAAGGTGGGAAAGATAAAAAGCCTTGCCAAGCCAACTGTTGTGACCATAAGCGGGCAGAAGGCAAGCATAAAGCAGGGAGCAGAAATTCCCTACCAGACCGCTGTTGTAGCAGGCGGTGCTAACGTTGCCAATATCCAGTTCAAAGAGGCGGTACTTCAGCTCGATGTCCTGCCGATCATTTCACCGGACGGAAGGGTTCTTCTTGATATAAAACTTACCAAGGATACTGTTGGTGAGGATACTCCTGCCGGACCTGTCATTGATACCAACGAGCTGACCACCAAAGTGATAGTCAATGACGGTGATACTCTTGTAATAGGTGGGATCATAGACTCTCAGGATAACGTTACAACGAGCGGTGTGCCAGGTCTTATCAGGGTCCCAATACTAAAGTGGCTCTTTGGTCAGGAAACCAAAACCTTAGAAGATAAAGAACTATTAATTTTCCTGACGCCAACTGTTCTCTTTGATTAATCTCCTCAGGAAAGAGGAGGTAATTTCTTAGGGCGTGTAAGCCGCCTCTACCTTAGAATATGTATTATTTGGACCTTCAGCTATTGAGTCTATAAGATAAATGTATCCCTTTTGACCGGGTATAACTTTTGAGTATCCAACTCCCTGTTCCTTAAAGCCGGGGGGTGGCGAATACCCTATAAGGCAAACGGTGACCGTATTCTTGAATGTTGACCCAGTATCCTTGAGCTTAAACTTCAGGACTATAGGAGTGCTGATGCAGTCGTACAGCCTGTCAATAATGATGGTCCCTTTCTGAATCTGGGAGGCAGCATAATGAGCACCGCTTGCTGCTGCATCCCGCAGGCTCAGGTAAACAGGAACTGACCCACTTACCTGAAGGCTTCTTGTAAGCAGATAATAGATGCCCGCCATAAAGACGAGGCTTACAACCCCGA
>JALTVH010000051.1 GCA_027049085.1 Aquificaceae bacterium
TAGTTGGGGTTGGTGCACCTTCGTAAGCATCGGGCGTCCAGAAGTGAAAGGGAACAGCGGAAACCTTCAGGGCAAGGGCTGAAATCAGAAACAGAACACCGAGGGCAAAGATAGGGTCCTTGGATCCGAGGGTCTTGATCGTTATTGAGCCGGTAGAACCATAAATGAGAGCCGATCCGAGAACGTACATGGACGTCCCCGCAGTTCCGATCACAAGATACTTGAAGGCTCCCTCTTTGGAAAAGTACTCTCGCCTGAAGAGTCCAACGAGGATATACATGGTGATTGACGCAAGCTCAAGACCAACAAAGATGATCGCAAGGTTCTCGGATGAAAGCATAAACATGAAGCCAAGGAGGGCTATCAGATAAAGGTAAGGTAGCTCGCTGTAAACCGAGCTCTTACGTGAGAAGAAGTCGTAGGATGAGAGGATCACAAGTCCTGTAACCGCAAGGATCAGAAACTTGGCAAGGAGGGTAAAGCCCGTGACGGTGAATCCCCCCAGGAGCGTAACAGCGGGATAGTTAACGTAAAAGATTGAGAATCCAGCAAGTATAATGGTTAGAAAGCCCAGAACCGATAGGGTTTTGAAGTAGCGCTCTTTGAGAATCAGCTCAAGGAAGAATATCAGCAGTATTCCGACCGCAACAACGATCTCTGGAAGAAGAGCGTTCCAGTTCACCGCTTACCCCCCTAACACCAGCCTTGCGGTGTGGTTCATTATCTCCACAAAGGGCCTGGGATAGACGCCGAGAATAAAGGCAACAACAAGGATCATCGCAAAGGGAAGAAGGTGATGAAGCTCAAGATCCCTGAGCCTTGACCACCTTTCCCTCTTTTCTTCAGTAATGAGGTCCTCTTCCAGCATGGTCTTCTTATACATGTAAAGGAAGTAGCCCGCCCCGAGAACCATTCCGACTCCCGCTATGAAAGCCCATACAGGATAGTTTTTGAAGGTCCCGAGCAGGACAAGAAACTCCGCAACAAAACCCGCAAGACCCGGCAGGCCTATGCCCGCAAGACCGGCGATCATAAAGGCAATAGCGAAGTTGGGCAGGTATCTCGCAAGGCCACCGAGGTCCTTCATGTTGTAGGAATGGATCCTGTCGTAGATAAATCCCGCGGCAAAGAAGAGGGCGCCGGAGGAAAGACCGTGGGCTATCATCATGTAAACCGCTCCGTTGAGGGCATCGTGGTCAAGGGC
>JALTVH010000052.1 GCA_027049085.1 Aquificaceae bacterium
GAACGCCACCTCTTTATCTTTCCCCTTGCTGTTACCTTAAAGCGCTTCTTTGCCGACCTGTTGGTTTTTTGCTTTACCTTTGCCATCCTTAAAGGCACCTCCGAAGGAGGTCTTTATTATAACAGAAACTATTTCTTTCTTTTCGGTGCGAGGGTGAAGATCATGAAGGGACCTTCCTTCTTTGGTGGAACCTCAACCTCGCAGACATCACCGAGCCTTTCAACTATTTTCTTAAAGAGGTTTTCGCCCAGCTCGGGATGGACGTTTTCTCTCCCGCGAAAGCGGAGCCTGACCCTCACCTTGTCACCGTCTTCAAGGAACTCCCTCATGTGTTTGAGCTTTACCTGAAGGTCGTGCTCATCAATTCTGACCTTCATCCTGATGTCTTTTACCTCAATTGAGTGTTCTCTCTGCTTTTTGCGGGCTTCCCTCTCTTTCTTTTTGAGCTCATACTTGAACTTTCCAAAGTCCATTATCTTGCACACAGGTGGCCTTGCCTGGGGGGCTATTTCTACAAGGTCAAGGTCCCTTTCCTGAGCTATCTGAAGGGCTTCCTTTACGGGAAGGATCCCGACCTGATTTCCCTTTTCATCTATGAGCCTGACTTCCTTTGCCCGAATCTGGTGGTTAACGCGGTAGTTGTGGTTTTTGCTCATTGAACCTCCTTGAAGAGTATGATCGTTGAGAGCATAAAGTTTGTTAGCAGAAAGAAGGTTGAGAGGTAAGAGACCCTTCTGAAGAGGGTTCTCTGGGGGGAGCTGTAATCATGATTTTCAATGTTTCCGAGGGTTCTTTTGTAGGATTTTAGCCACATAGAGATTATCACGTTAACTGAAAGCCCCGCCAAGAGTAATACGCCCCACCATCTTCCGCCCAGAATAAGATACACCACAAGCAGTAAAAAGGCAATACCGTAAAAGCGCCAGAGGATTTTTCCGTAAAATCCTCCCGCTATATTCTTATTGTTTTCAGTTCTGAGAAGAACAGGTGCAACTGCGGTGACGATCAGGAAAAGTGAACCTGCGTAAAGGGATAGGGGTATCACTTCCATGAGTTTTCTTTCTTCCTGAGGAGCCTTGTTCTGATTAGTCTGAAGGCAAAGCCGTATAAAAAGAAGACCGTAATCAGGCCTATGAAGGTGAGGATGAGTATGTATTTCATAGCACCTTCTCGGCGTGCCTTGAGGCGTGGCACTGGATGTT
>JALTVH010000053.1 GCA_027049085.1 Aquificaceae bacterium
GATCGCCCGGGGGGAAAGAGCTCCTGACTGTCTACATGGGCGGAGCCACCGACAGGTCGGTAATCAATATGAGCGATGAGGAAATTTCCGAGACAGCTTCCAGAGAATTGAAGGAAATACTCGGAATACCATTACCTGAGGTGCTGAGGATAACGCGGTGGAAGAGGGCGATCCCCCAGTACACCCTCGTTTACGGCAAATACATAAATCTTGCAAAGGAGATGGAAGAGACCCACAGCGGACTATTCTTAACGGGGAATTACCTCGGCGGGATATCGGTAGCCGACTGTATCAGGCGGTCTCATGAGGTCGCAGAAAAGGTGATAAGATTCCTCCAATGATTGCTTATTTGATCGCTCTCGTTCTTCTTGTTACATCGGCCACCTTCTCTCACAATCCTCTCAAGGTCAAGAAAAAAGAAAGCAGAGCATGTATCAGCCTCAAAGACGGGAAAGCTTGCTGGATAGCAAAAGTCTCAAAGACACGGTACACAAGGAAAAAGGAAAAGTCCCTCTTCGTCTTTGAAGTCTCCTTCGTACAGAAGGACAGGAACGTTCTCTTAGAGAACCACTCCTGTGACCTGACCCTTTCACTTTTTAAAAATACTTTCTCCTGCACAGCAGAGCTCAATTACTCCTCTGCAAAGGCCACCTTTACCGTAAAGGTAAGACTTGAGAAAAACGACGGAGGTTCTTACCTCACACTTCTTCCCGATGGTAAAAGGCTAAACCTCTGCTCAGGGAGACCTGCCTCCGTTTTCCAGAAGATCAGAGTATCAAAGGATGAGGTTATAGAAATAGGATTCACCGCTGTAGGGGGTAAGATCAGAGCTGTGATTGAGAAGGGAAACAGAACTTACCCGGGCAGGTGGCTGAATCTAAAGGACATCCTCAAGTGCTGAATTGAGATCTTTGTAAAATGATTCGTTAACAGGCAGGGCCCTCCCTTCCACCGACTCAACAGGAACCGCACCGATCAGGGAGTTCAGAATAAAGACGCCCTCGCTCTCAAGCAGATCCTCAGGCATCATACACTTTTCCTCTATTGGGAAAAACCTGGAAAGGTAGTTAAGGGTTGTTCCCTTCAGCAGACCGCTCTTTTCCGAAGGTGTAAGGAGTGTACCGTCTTTAAGGATCAGAAGGTTTGAAGCAGAGCACTCTGTTATTTGCCCCTTCTCATTGAGAATTATTCCATCGTAGGATCCATTTCTCATGGCTTCTCTTTTAACAAGTACGTTGAAAAGATATGAGGTCGTTTTGTGCCTGCAGACAGGATCCTGGGAGTGCCTTCTAAAGGATGAGAAGCAGAGGCTGACCCTTTCCGGAACGGGAGGCCTCTCAAAGACCTCAACGATCACCTCGTAGTCCTGAGCCCTTTCCCAATACCTCCCCTCACCTTTTGATTGAAGAATGAACTTGACATATGGCCTTTCAAACCCCTGAGGAACATTAGCCTTGATTAAAGCAACGAACTCCTCATAATCGGGACAGGGGATTCCGAGATTCTTCGCCGATCCCTTTAGCCTGTTGTAATGGAGTCGTATCTTTTCGTTTTCCCCCTTCCAGACAAAGGTTTCAAAAAGGCCCTCTCCGAACCTGAGTGTTCTGTTCATACCGCTGTCTGGAGCTTCCTGAAGGCTCTCCTTATACCCCTGACCGCCTGACGGATCCTAAGCTCATTCTCAACCAGGGCAAAGCGCACATAGCCCTCACCGTAGTCACCAAAGCCTATTCCCGGAGCAACAGCAACCTTTGCCTCCCTAAGTAGAAACATGGAGAAGTCAAGGGAACCCATCTCAATGTGATCAGGGATCTTTGCCCAGACAAACATCGTTCCTTTGGGCTTGACCACTTCCCACCCAAAGCTCCTGAGGCCCTCAACGAGTATGTTTCTCCTCTTCTCATAAATATCAGAGTTCTTTTTGACAATCTCGTAGGGGCTGTCAAGGGCTATAATCCCTGCAACCTGAATGGGCGTAAAGACACCGTAATCAAGGTAGCTCTTCAGATGAGCAAGGTTTTTGATAATCCTTTCGTTACCGACCACAAAGGCAAGCCTCCAGCCCGCCATGGAGAAGCCTTTGGACATGGAATAAAGTTCAACTGCGACATCCTTAGCAGAGTCAATCTCAAGTATTGATGGAGGAACATAGCCGTCAAAGGAAATGTCTGCATAGGCAAAGTCGTGGATTATCCAGATTCCTTCCCTTCTTGCAAAATCAACGAGGTCTCTGAAAAAGTCCTTTTCAACACAGATCGTTGTTGGATTATGAGGGAAGCTTACTATAATGGCAATTGGCTTCGGCATGGACTCCTTCACGGTCTGATACACACGTCTGAGGAAGCCTTCCTGAGGGTCCTCGTCCCTGTACATCAGTGGTACCGACCTTACCTCCCCTCCTGCAATGATAGGAGCATAGTAGTGAATCGGATAGGTCGGGTTGGGAACTATTACCGAGGAGCCAGGAGTTATCATGGCAAGCATCAGGTGGGAATAGCCCTCCTTGGCGCCTATGGTCATTATCGCCTCTTTTTCCGGATCAAGCTTTACGCCAAAGCGCCTCTCATAAAAGTCACATATCGCTTTCCGCAGGCGGGGAATCCCTCTGGAGGCGGAATAGCCGTGAACGTTTGGGCGCCTTGCAACCTCACAAAGCTTTTCTATGATGTGGGGAGCAGGGGGTGAGGTAGGGTTGCCCATACCAAGGTCAATTATGTCCTCACCCTCACGCCTGAGCCGGTACTTCAGCTCGTTGACGACAGCAAAGACGTAGGGGGGTAGTCTCTTGATTCTTGGAAAAGCCCACTCCATCTCCCTATCAGTCATTTTCCTGTTCCTCTTCAAGCTCCTTGCACTCAAAGCACATCGTTGTAACGGGCCTTGCCCTTAATCTCTCAAAGGGGATCTGTGCACCACAGTTCTCGCAGACACCGTAGGTGCCCGATTCTATCTTCATCAGGGCGTAATCAATTTTATGGATGAGCCTCGCTTCCCTCCCTTTTATCCGGAAGGTCAGGTATCTCTCCTCCTCAAGGTCTGCCCTGTCTATCTCATCCCCTCCCTCGAAGGCAACGTTTGAGGGGTCTCTTATCTGCTCCCTTGCAGATTCAAGCAGTTTTTCCCTCTGGTCAAGGAGGGTCCTTCTGATTTCGTCAACCTGTTCCTGCGTGAGATGCTTCAAATGTCTTCTCCTTTAACTCCTAATTTAAGTATAGTTTAATGAAATGAAACTCGTTGTAGCAGGCGGAGGAACTGGCGGGCATTTCTTCCCTTCCCTTGCCCTCCTTAAAGAAGCACGGGAAAGAAAAATTGATACCCTGTACGTTGGTTCGCTAAGGGGAATAGAGAAATCCCTTGAGGCACAGATACCCGGAGAAAAGGTCTTCTTAGAAGTCTATCCCCTCAGAGGCGTCGGAGTACGCGACAGGTTGAAGGCGGTCAAGAGTTTTGTAAAAGCTTCCCTGGAAATAAGAAAACATGCTGGTAATGCGTCATCTGCTATCATATTTGGCGGTTACGCCAGTGTGCCGACAGCACTTTATGCCCTCTTTAGAGGAATTCCCCTTTATATACACGAGCAGAACTCAGTTCCCAGTATGACAAACAGAACCTTTTCACTCTTTGCAAAGAAGGTTTTTATAACCTTTGAGTATACCCGCAGGTATTTTAAAGGCAAACACGTTATAAAGACGGGCCTGCCTGTCAGAAAAGAACTCATTGAGACTAAGATGGACAAGGAGAAGGCAAGGGAGGCACTGGGCATAGACCCATCACCACCCGTTATTCTCTTCATGGGCGGGAGTCAGGGCGCAAGGTTCATAAATAACCTTGCCGTTGATTTTGCAAGGAAGACGGGTGTCAAAACTATTCTCCTATCAGGAACTCAGGACCACGATAGGATCCGCGAGCTTGCAAAAGGTGTAGAAAATCTTTTCATCTATCCCTTCAGAACGGATATGGGCATAATCTACTCATCAACCGACATAGCGGTCTGCAGGGCAGGTGCAGGAACACTGACGGAGTTGTCCCTCTTCGGCGTTCCTGCTGTTATGATCCCATACCCATACGCCGCGGGCGACCACCAGTATTACAACGCAAAGGAGATAGAAGACCTCGGGGGAGGGTTAACTTTAAGACAGGAAGAAGTTACAACTGAAAGGGTAATAGAGCTTATAGACAGGATAATTAATTCAATTGAAGGGATGATCACAGGTATTAGTTCCTTTTCCACTGCGGACGGCTCCTCAGCAATCCTCAAGGAGATCCTTTAGATCACTCAAAATATCATCAACGGGGCGATCTGTACTCAGTTCTTTAACCTCCTCCCCAAGAGGCTTTTCAAAGGATTCTTTCTGGCGCAGGTATATACCAAAGTCTGCGTCGGATACATCCACCCTTTTACCGAGCCTTTTCTTTACTACCTTTTCATCACACTGAACCAGAATAAAGAGAGGGTCAGATACTCTCTCTCTGACAAGGTCTCTCTGCCATTTTTTTAAAAAGGTTGCATCAAGGACAACCCTCTTTCCTTCCCTGATAACATCCTCTGCCCTCCTTACCATTTCCTTATAGACCCTGCTTGTCATCTCTTCCGTGTAAATTCCTTCTCCGAAAGGCGCCCTCGCACTCTGCTCCGGGCTTATACCCGCAAGTTCCTTTCTGATCTCGTCGCTCCTGATCCAGACGTAGCCGAACTCCTCATGAAGGATCCTTGCAACAAAGGACTTTCCGGTTCCCGAAAGTCCGAAAACAACAACAACCCTTTTCAAGGGAGGTATGCTCCTGCCGTTCCAGAGCTCCCGTAAAGCCTTATCCGCCTTCTGATGACTTCCCTGACCTCTTCCATGGCAGGACCGATAAGCTTTCTGGGGTCCGTAATGCTCTTCTCTTCAGTCATAATCCTTCTCAGACCAGCGGTAAAGGCAAGTCTCAGGTCTGTATCGGTATTAATCTTGTTTATCCCGAGTCCGATGGCTGTCTTTAAATCTGATTCGGGAATTCCTTTAGCCTTCTTAATCTCACCGCCGTAGCGGTTGATCTCTGCAACATACTCGTAATACACGCCCGAAGCACCGTGAAGGACGAGGGGCATCTGGGTCTCTTCCTTTATCTGCCTGAGCCTCTCGAAGTCAAGCTGTGGATCTCCGGTAGATTTAAAGGGTCCGTGGGCGGTTCCTATCGCAGGGGCAAGGGCGGTTATGCCTGTCTGAAGGGCAAAATCTTTTGCCTCCTGGGGATCGGTTAGAAAGGTTTTCGGGCACTCAACGTTATCCTCTTCACCACCAAGGACACCAAGCTCTGCCTCAACGGATATCCCCAGCGGTGCACAGAGAGATACGACCTTCTTTGTAACCGCCACATTCACCTCGTAGGGGCTGTCGGAAAGGTCTATCATCACCGAGGTGTAGCCGTGCCTTATGGCTAAAAGCACCGTTTCAAGGGACCTGCCGTGGTCAAGATGAAGGGCAAAGGGGATCTGGAAGGATTCCCTGAGAGCCATCACCATTCCGGAGAGAAATTCAATTCCTGCGTACCTGATGGCGCTCTCCGTTGTCTGGAGAAAAACGGGGGATTCTTCTTCCTGGGCGACCTCAAGGATAGCCTTCAGGAACTCCAGGTTGCTGAAGTTGAAGGCTGGAACTGCAAGAACAAGCTCATTTGCCCTCTCAAAGAGTATCCTTCCCGATACAAGGGGCATCTCAGCCGAACCTTCCGGTAATGTAATCCTCGGTTATCTTGCTGTCTGGCTTTGTAAACATCTTCTCGGTGGGTCCGAACTCAACGAGCTTTCCCATGTACATGAAAGCTGTATAGTCTGAAATTCGTGCCGCCTGCTGCATGTTGTGAGTGACTATAACTATCGTTAATTTCTCTTTGAGGTCAACAACAAGCTCTTCAATCTTAGCGGTTGAAATGGGGTCAAGGGCGGAAGTTGGCTCGTCAAAGAGGAGAACCTCGGGCTGGGGCGCTATAGCACGGGCTATGCAGAGCCTCTGCTGTTGACCGCCCGAAAGGGTGTAGGCATTCTCATGGAGCCTGTCCCTTACTTCCTCCCAGAGAGCTGCGTTCTTCAACGCTTCCTCAACTCTCCCTTCCAGTTCACTTCTGCTCTTTATACCTTTAATCCGCAGTCCGTAGGCTACGTTTTCAAAGATTGATTTGGGAAAGGGATTTGGCTTCTGAAAAACCATTCCGATCCTCATGCGGATGAATATGGGGTCAATCTCCTTAGAGACTATATTTATTTCATCGGGATATAGGGTAATTTCCCCCTCGTACCTGTTGCCGGGATAAAGGTCGTGCATCCTGTTGAAGCTCCTTAAAAGAGTTGTTTTTCCACATCCTGAGGGTCCGATTATGGCGGTGATTTTGCCTTCCTTAATGTCAAGATTTATGTCTTTGAGGGCGTGAAAATCTCCATAGTAGAAGTTGAAATTTCTTACCCTGATCTTGAGATCATTCCTGTTTTCTTCCATTCTTCAACGGGATTTATTTTACCTTACAGGACCTCTCACAA
>JALTVH010000054.1 GCA_027049085.1 Aquificaceae bacterium
CTACCTCCTTCCAGAGTGAGTTATAGGGAAGGGGCGAAAACGCCCCGATAAAACACCATTTAAGACTTGAACAGAGGAAGGTCTGCGGTAGCAGACTTGTGTCTCTTGAACCCGTCCGCCGTTTTGGAGTAGGGCTCATAGAGGTCGTACTCCTTGAAGAACTCCATCAGTTCATCGTACTTGCCCTGTTTCTCGAGTTCTGAAATCTGCTTGACCGCATCCTCCCACTCTTTCTTCAGTTCCTTCCAGTTGTTAATTCCCATCTTCTCAAGAAGGGGCTCGTAGTTGGAGCAGTTCCAGTAGAGCTGAACTACCTTGAAGGGATGGGCTCCGCAGGCAAGAGCAGAGAACATTACATCGGACATAACCGCAACCGGGTGGTACATGCCGTGGGCTTTTCCGATCCACTGGTTCTTTTCAAAGGTTGTTGTGCATCCCGTGTCGTGGGTAACTATGAGGTCAGCCTTAATCTCTTCAGCTATGACCTTCAGCTTCCTTTGAATTGCAAAAGACCTTGTGAACTCCCTCTCCGTCAGGATGTGCCTGAATCCGAATCCACAGCAGTCATACCAGGTTGAGTAGTCAACAACCTGAGCACCGAGAGCCTTGACAACTGCGGTTGAGGCAGCAGGCCTCTGGCCGTTGTAAACCTCTGGATCGTAAGGATAGTCGTCGGCGATCATCTTGTAGGTGTGGCAGGCGTTGTGTATCGCTACTTTTACGTTGGAAACGTCAATTCCCTTTGCTTTACCTTCCTTCTCGTAAAGCTCTGCGATCTTGTATCTGACCGCGTGGACCCATTCAGAGTAGTGAACGACCTCCTGGGGTATGACGATCCTGCCGTCTTCGGTGAGCCTTCCGAGCTTCTTCAGTATGGGCTTGACCGCTTCCCTGAGCTCTTTGTTGAAAATAAGCTGTTCCCTTGTCTCTTTGTATGAGCCAAAGGATGTACCGCAGTGGATGAGCGGGTAGTAACCCGTCTTCCATGCCTGGTGCATGTTCCTGAGCCAGACAGCAGCGAGGGCAACTGGGTTGGAAGTCCCAGAGCCGTGGTAGTTCCAGGCTGTGCAGGAGGTCTGGTGAGGTTCATTGAGGTAGTCGTAGCCAAACTTGTTCATGAACCAGAAGATCGATGCTGGATAGCCTGGAATGTTACCGCACTGACCGCAGGACTTGTGGTGCCAGAGCTTGGCGGTGGG
>JALTVH010000055.1 GCA_027049085.1 Aquificaceae bacterium
CATGAAGCGAAAGCCTGCGGTGGCGGGGACCTTTTATCCTGCAAGGGCGGAGGAGCTGAGGAAGCTCACTGACCTCCTCTGCGGTGAGGAAGAGGGGGAAAAGCTCAATGCAAAGGCTGTTCTTGTCCCCCATGCGGGACTTATATACTCTGGAAAGACCGCCTGTGCGGTTTACAAGAAGGTGAAGATACCGCCGAAGGCGGTCCTTTTAGGACCCAATCATACAGGGCTTGGAAGCGATATTTCGGTTTACGGCGGTGGGGCATGGGAGACGCCATTTGGTGATGTGGAGGTGGATGCTGAGCTTGTCCAGAAAATTGCAAGCTATCAGAGAGCGGAGGTTGATGAGAGCGCTCACCTCTATGAGCATTCCCTTGAGGTTCAGCTACCCTTTCTGCTCAGATACGCTGAGAAGAGGCTAAGTATCGTGCCTGTGGTTCTGGGACTTCTTGATTATGACACCGCAAGGGACTTCGGTAGGCATCTGGGAAAGTGCCTTGAGGGAGAAGAGGTCCTTATTGTGATCAGCTCTGACATGTCCCACTATATCCCTGCAGAAGAGGCAAAGAAGAAAGACACCATTCTGATCTCTGCAATGGAACGGCTACAGACCGACGAGCTGTACCTTAAGCGTGTTCAGTACAACATAACCATGTGCGGTTTTATCCCAGCGGTGGTGGGTATTGAGGCTGGTAAGGTTCTGGGCGTCAGGCAGGGGATACTGATAGATTACACCCACTCGGGCGAGGTTACGGGCGATTACGATAGGGTCGTTGCTTATGCGGGGATGGTTTTTGTTTAAAGCGTCTCGCCCTTCATTTGGACGGCTTTAATTTGCCAAAGATTGTCCTCGTAATTTTCAGACACCTTTTCAATGCCACTTTCACAAATGCCAATAAATGACAGAGTTTTCTCTCTCATTGAATGCGACGTTTTCGCTCCCTTCTGTGAAGAATCTTCCTTTTTGAATAACCCAGCTCGCTCATTCATGTTAAAAATATCACACCATTACAGCCTATTGTCAGCCTGTCCCTAAAGCCTAATATATATCCCTGCAATGATAGACACACACTGTCATTTAGACCTTCTCAGCAGGGAAGACTTTGAGGAGAGCGTCAGGGATTCGTCGTTAGAGTATATCCTGACCATTGGCTACGACAGGGAAACTATAGAGAATGCCCTGAGGATTGCAGAGA
>JALTVH010000056.1 GCA_027049085.1 Aquificaceae bacterium
GACTTCCTTGCCCTCTGGCGCAGGATCTCCTGAACGTGCCTTACATTCCCCTCCGTTGCAGGAAGAGCCATTCCTCGGGGAATGAGATAGTTTCTTGCAAAGCCGTCTTTAACCTCTATAACGTCCCCGAAAAAGCCCTTTCCCTCAACGTCCTGAGTAAGAACCACCTTCATCCTTTACCTCCTAAACGACAACGTAGGGAAGGAGTGCGAGCTGGCGCGCCCTTTTTATCTGGAGAGAGAGCCTCTTCTGGTGTTTGTTACAGAGCCCTGTCTGGCGCCTTGACTTTATCCTTGCCCTCTCTGTCATGAACTGCCTCAGCTCTTCGTAATTTTTGTAGTCGGGCTCCTTCTTCTTATCACAGAAGTAGCAGACCTTCTTCCTAGCAGGTTTTTTGATCGGCATGGGTTACCTCCTAAAAGGGTATTTCGTCGTCCTCATCAAAGGGAGCGCCTTCTCCCTCAAGGGCTTTAAGATCCTCCTCTATCTGAGCCTCGTTTGCTGGCGGTACGGTTTCTTCAACTATCTCTTCCGCCTGAGGCTTCTTGATTATCCTTACGGAGTCCGCAACTATCCTAACCTTGCTGTAAGACTTTCCATCCTGACCGGTCCATCTTTCCTGATTGAGCCTTCCCTCCACAACCACCATGTATCCCTTTGAAAGCCTCGTTGCCAGATTTTCCGCAAGGGTGCCGTATGCTTTGATGTCAAAGAAGTGACTTTCTTCCTTCCACTCCTCTCCCGATTTAAACCTCCTGTTCCACACAAGGCCGAACTCGGTCACGGGAGTACCCGAGGGCAGGTATTTGATAACAGGATCCTTTGTAAGCCTCCCGATAAGGATCGCCTTATTTAGCACCCTTCATCACCTCGTTCTCTTTGATCTGAATGTTGAGCCACCTTATGATGTCCTCGTCTATTTTGAGCTGAAAGTCAAGCTCATTGGTGAGCTGGGGGTTTGAGGTCTTAAACTGCATCAGGTAATACCTTCCATGGTTGAAGTTCTCAATGGGATAGGCGAGGGTCTTTGTTCCCCAGTCCTGAAAGTGGAGTATCTCACCGCCCTTTGACTCGACGAACTTCCTGACCTCCTCAGCCTTCTTTTTCGTCTCCTCGTCGGTCAGCGTGGGCTTCACGACAAAGACGGTCTCATAAAACCTTGTGGTCCTGTAGTGCCTCTGACTCGGCATCCTTCACCTCCTGGACTTAATGGTCCCCCCGCCCTGCGGGGGAACGAGGCTTATCAAATTATAAACTAAAAGGAGAATTTTCCTTCCAGGATCCTTCCGTAGAGGTCTTCAGGCAAAAAAGCGTACCTGTGCATCTGCTCAGAATAAATCTTTGTGCTGACCTTCACTTCTCTGGAAGGTTCCCTCACCGGATGCTTCTTTGAAGCAATTGAGTAAGTCCACCAGTAGCCAGCGTAGATAGGAACCACAGAAGTGTATAGGTCAACCACAGGAAACACTTTCTTCAGGGTTTTCTGGATCCTGACCACCATCTCAAGGTGGTAATGCAGGGATTCGGTCTGGGCGGTGAAGATCCCTTCCTCTTTTAGTGCCCTGTTTACAAAGCGAAAGAAATCCTCGGTGGTCAGGACATGGGCGAAGCCAACTGGGTCGGTGGAGTCCACTATTACCACGTCAAACTCCCCCTCGCATTCCTGAATGTATTTATATCCATCCTCGTTAATAACTGTTGCCCTCGGGTCATCAAAGCCAGAAGAAAGAGTGGGAAAAAACTCCTTTGATACCTCAATGACTCTTCTGTCTATGTCAACCAGGACAGCCCTTTTAACCGACTCGTGCTTGAGGACTTCCCTCAGAGTCCCGCCGTCGCCCCCACCGATGATAAGGACCTCCTGGGGATCGGGATGGGCGTAGAGGGGAACGTGGGCGATGAACTCGTGATACATGAACTCGTAGCGCTCGTCAAGCTGAACAACACCGTCAAGGATCAGGAGCTTACCAAAGTGGGGCGACTCAAGAACAAGGATCTCCTGATACTCCGATTTCTCCTCATGCAGAACCCTGCTAACTGGGTACTGGTGCCTTATCGGTGCGTAAGGGTCCCTTTCAACAAAGAAGACATCTTTCATCAAGCGCCTCCATAGACATTATAAAGTCTGAGGATCTCCTCAAGGCTAAGCTCCTCTGCCCTTCTTGTTCCTTCAATCCCCGCCTGTGCCAGAAGCTCTTGAGGGAACTTCTTTCTCAGCATTTTCCTCGGTGATGTGAAGAGTGAGGTTAGGAATTCCTTATATTTTTTGAGTTCTGAAGGGACGCCTTCGGCGTGTTTTTTGGAAAATCTCACTACACCAGAACTTACCTTAGGCTTTGGCACAAAGAATCTTGCTGGAACACTCATAAGGTAAACTGCGTCAAAATAGGTTCTGAAGAAGATTCCGAGCCATCCTGGTTTTTCCTTGCCCGTGAGCTTGAGGGCTGTTTCTTTCTGAAGCATGAAAACTCCTCTCTCAACACACGGGTGGCAAATAATTACTCTCTCAATGATCCCTGCCCAGACGTTGTAGGGGAGGTTTCCGCACAGTATCAGGCTTTCTCCCACAGTGCAGAGATCAAAGGATGTTGCATCTGCTTCCAGAACCCTCAGGCGCGGGTCACCGATGGTTTGTAGTCTCTCCGCCATCCGTGGGTCTATTTCAATAACTGTCAGGGATCGCGGTCCCTTTTTAAGTAGCTCTCTCGTCAGGTATCCCGTTCCCCCTCCGATTTCAACTACATCAAGGCCTTCTGGCTCAAGCTCACTGACGATCTTCTCAACAACTCCCCCTGATATCAGCAGGTGCTGTCCGAGCCCTTTTTTAAGCCTCATATAATAAAATTGTCCTAATGTTCAAGAAGGTTCTTATTGCAAACAGGGGTGAGGTTGCCCTCAGGATAATCAGAGCCTGTAAGGAGCTCGGCATAAAGACCGTTGCCATTTACTCCGAGGCAGACGTCAGGTCCCTGTACGTTAAGAAGGCTGACGAGGCTTACCTCATCCCGGGCGACCCGCTGAGAGCCTACCTTGACTACGTTCGCATAGTTGATCTTGCCAGGCAGGTAGGTGCCCAGGCAATACATCCGGGCTACGGCTTTCTTGCGGAAAACGCTGACTTTGCCCGCTACTGCAGGAGGCGTGGGATAACCTTCATAGGTCCTACACCCGAGCAGATTGAGATGTTTGGGGACAAGGTCAAGGCAAAGAAGACTATGGAATCCGCAGGTCTTCCTGTGGTTCCGGGATCTGATGGTCCCGTGTCCGACCTTGATGAGGCCCTGGATGTCGCCAGAGAGATTGGCTTTCCTGTTATGCTTAAAGCCGCCTTCGGTGGGGGCGGAAGGGGTATGAGGGTTGTCAAAGACGAAGAGGAGCTCAAGACAGCTTACGAATCTGCCTTCAGAGAAGCTGAGGCTTACTTTGGGAAAGGTGACATCTTCATAGAAAAGTACATAGACAACCCCAAACACATTGAAGTTCAAGTTCTTGGAGACAAGTACGGTAACATCATTCACCTTGGTGAAAGGGACTGTTCAATCCAGAGGAGGCATCAGAAGCTCATTGAGATCGCCCCCTCTCCGTCTCTTTCAAAGGAACTCCGCATGAGGATCCTCGGCAATGCGGTAAAGGCACTGATGAGGGTGGGTTACGAGAATGCGGGAACCCTTGAGTTCCTTGTGGATACAAGAACGGGGGATTATTACTTCATTGAAATGAACACCCGCCTTCAGGTGGAGCACACGATCTCCGAAACCATCACGGGTGTTGATATAGTTGAAATGATGATAAGAATAGCGGATGGCGAACCTCTTCCCTTTCTTCAGAGTGATATAACTTTCCGGGGCTACGCCATTGAATTCAGGGTCAATGCGGAGGATCCCAAGAAAGGCTTCGCACCGTCTCCCGGAAAGATTACGGCTTACTACTCTCCAGGGGGTCCTGGAGTAAGGATAGATGCGGGTGTTTACAAGGATTACATAATTCCGCCCTACTACGATTCCCTCATTGCCAAGATGACCGTCTGGGCTCTGACGTGGGAAAAGGCGGTTGCAAGAGCCAGGAGAGCCCTTGATGAATTCATTGTTAGAGGTGTTCCCACGAATATTCCCCTCTACAGGGAGATGGTGAGGGACCCGGATTTTCTTAGAGGTGACTTTGGTATCCGGTTTCTTGAGGAGAAGATCTCCAGAGGAGACTACGACTTTGAGGTTGAAGGTGAGATTGACAAAGAGGATATGGTTCTTGCCATTTCAGCGGCTATATCCGCTCACTACGGTCTGTAAAAGATCCTTGCGGGAAGGCTCTTTTTCCCGAATCTGTTTACTGCCACTATTTCATAAACGGCCGGTTTATCTGGTGCCCTTTCTGAAAAGACCGTTACTCTGATCGGGCGAGGGGTCAGCAGTACACCGTTTCTGTAGACCTCAAAGACAACCTCTTCATCGGTATGTGTCCAGTAAAGGACGATCTTCTCGCCTTTAAGGACGGTTTTAACTTCCTGGGGAGGAACAGGCGTAGGCGGTTCCTTAGAAGGGACCTTAATGAAAACAGGATCCGACTCAACGGATCCCCTAACGCCCGTTACTGCTACCACGTAATCACTGAACCTGCGGTTAAGAAAGGTTGTCTGTTTTTTAATTTCCATAAAGCTATCAGGTATGAGCTGTCCCTCCTCTGAGACCCTGTAAATCCTGTAATGGTCAAATCCAAAGAGCTTTAAGGCAAGTTCATCCTCTGAGATCTCCCTGACTATCCTTGGTAAGTCCCTGAAGGCTTCATCCACACAGGATCTCTGGGATCTTCCCAGCCTGTGGTAAACCCTAAAGCAGAAGGCTTTGCTGTCTATTCTGATAAAGTACTTCCCCTTTTTAACAAACCCCTCCGCCTTCACAACATCTTTGTCTGGGATGAGGTAAACCTTTTCACCGATCCTTTTAATTTCATAGCTGGGCTTTGGAATGGGAACAGGCTCCTTTTTTATTCCGCATCCATAGGATATTGTTAAAATCAAAAGGAAAAAGGCGAATTTTAAATGAATCTTCGTCATTTATAAAAATTATACCAGCATCAATTAATTATCTTCCTGTCCTTGACAAACGCCCTTTTTAAACTAAAATTAAACGTGCTCATAAGGTTCGCAGGTTCTCTGCAGGCTTTAAATCGTTAAATGGAGGTGGGTAGAATGAAAAGGAAGGTTAAATACATTATTCATCTTGACAAAATAGATGAGTTATCTCTTCAGGAGAAGGTAGAATTAAAGCAAGTTACTGATAAATTTGCATTCAGAACAAATGATTATTACAATTCATTGATAAACTGGGACGATCCAAACGATCCTATTCGCAGAATTGTAATACCAACCACCGAAGAGCTTGATGTCTGGGGGAAGCTTGATGCATCAAACGAAAGTAAGTATACAAAGGTTCACGGCCTTGAGCACAAGTATCCCGATACAGCTCTCCTGCTTGTTACAGACGTATGCGGTATATACTGCAGATTCTGCTTCCGTAAAAGGCTCTTTATGAACGACAACGATGAAGTGGCAAGGGATGTTTCTCAGGGGCTTGAATACATCAGGAACCATCCAGAGATAAATAACGTACTTCTAACGGGCGGTGACCCCCTTGTCCTTGCAACCTTCAAACTTGAGAAAATTCTAAAAGCCCTTGCGGAAGTGCCCCATGTGAGGATAGTCAGGATAGGTTCCAAGATGCTTGCGGTAAACCCCTTCAGGGTTCTTGATGATCCCGATCTGCTGAGGCTCTTTGAGTGGTTTAACTCCCTTGAGGGTAAACAGCTATATCTTATGAACCACTTTAACCATCCGAGAGAGCTGACGGAGGAAGCAAAGGAAGCGGTCAGACAGGTTGCGGGAACGGGAACTATCATGACCAACCAGACACCGATTCTAAAGGGCATCAACGACGAAACCGATACCCTTCACACACTATTGGAAGAGCTTTCCTACATTGGTGCAACCCCGTATTACGTCTTTCAGTGCAGACCCACAGCAGGCAACAAAACCTACTCAACAAGGATCGAGGATACCATTGACCTCGTAGAGAGAGTAAGATCCCGCATGTCTGGGCTTGGGGCAAGGGTAAGGTACGTGATGTCCCATGAAACGGGCAAGATTGAGATCCTCGGTAAAACAGATACAATGATCTTCTTCAGATACCACCGTGCAGCGGATCCAGAGAACTCGGGGAGGTTCATGGTTTACAGGCGAAATCCCGAAGCCCACTGGTTTGATGACTACACTCACCTTATAGAGGATTACAAAGTTGAAACCCAGGAGGAATACGTGTAACTTACAATATCTGAATGGAAGTTACGCCCCTTCACATTCTTCTTGCAAAGCTTGAAGATGAGATAAGCTACCAGAGAAAGATCGTCAACACCTTCCTCTTTCTGAGCAA
>JALTVH010000057.1 GCA_027049085.1 Aquificaceae bacterium
CGAACTCTTCCTTCACTTTCCTTAGAGCTTTAAGACCAAACTCAAGGCCATGGCCCCTGAAGGAATTTATTGAAGAGCGGTTCGCCTTGTCAAAGGAGGACTTAAAAACAAAGGTGACTTCCGGAAATTTCTCCTGATATTCTCTTAGTTTCTCTCCGACCCTGAGGAGTAGTTCTTCGCTTTCTATGACGCAGGGACCGGCGATGAGCAGGAATCCGTTCATTTTTACCTCCTATATAATAGTAGTTCGGGGCGCGCAGGGAGGGTAGTTATGATCCACGAACACCAAATAGAAAAACTGAGGGGCAGGTTATTTACCAAAGAGGAGCTTGAGAAGGAAGCAAACCTCGCAACCCTTATTGCAGGGATCAGGGAAAAGATTGATGACAAGGTGAAGCAGCACTTTGAGAAAACTGATCAGGATTTCACTTACGTTGAGCAGGTAACGGACAACTGGGGGATACTTGTTAGGGTGTCAAGGGATAAGGATAGGGAAAGACTTTACTACTTTTACTACTTCAAGCACAGGACTCCCTACAGGGAGTATTATTTTTATAAGGAGGAAAGGCAGGAATGAGGAAATTACTGCTCTTCATTGCCGGGGGGATGCTGGTTTCCTGTGCACCTGTTGCCTCGGAGAAAGCCGCCGAGAGGATCTCAGAGATTGACATCAAGATCTCAAAGCTTGAGCAGAAGACCCAGGACCTTGAGGGAGACCTTGAGAAAACCAACGAGCGGATAGACAAGCTGACGGAACTCATTTCAGAGCTGAGGCTTGAGATAGAAAGGATCAAGCTCAAGCTGGGAATAACGGACAGGGTATCCATTAAGAAACCACCCCTTGAGGAAGGGGAAACAGAGAGGATACCACCCCCACCAGGGACCACAGGTGGTGAAGAACAGCCAGCAGAGGAGGTCCCGCCCGATTCAGAAACCGCCTATAAAAAAGCCATTGAACTTTACAGTATCAAGAAACTTTATGAGGCTCGCAACGCCTTCCTTGACTTTATAAAGAGATTTCCCAATGACAAGTACACCGACAACGCCTTCTTCTGGATAGGAAAGGTCTATCAGGAGCTCGGGGATACAGCCAAGGCTGAGTCGGTTTTCAAGAGCCTCATTGAGAAGTGCGAGGAAGGAAAGCTCCCCGACTGCAACAAGCTCC
>JALTVH010000058.1 GCA_027049085.1 Aquificaceae bacterium
AACTGCTCTATAACAGATTGACCCCTGATTACCCTCAGGGACTCAACGCCGTGAGTGCTTTTGATCTGGTCAAGGAAAATATCCCTCTTATCAATTACTCCCATAACCATATAGGAAGTAAGGGAAGACCTTACGATCTCGGCAATGGCAAGGGCACTTTCCTTGGAGCTTTCAATGGTGCTTTTTCTAAAGAAAAGGGCAACAACACCAATAGTTATTATCAGGAATATCAGGAGGATTACACCACTTTTAAGAATAAGCCTGCCACGCATTCCTTTAAGCATCAGGCCTTAATTAAGTTGATCGGCTGAAAACTGAAAAGGATTAGCCCGAAACTTCTCCACCGAGGTCTGATATGACTGATCGTCTGAACTCTTCCTTGAACTTGTGGGAGTATATGGCGATCTTTGCTGTATCACCCTCAATTCTCACCCACACCCTGCGGTGGACAGTGTAGAAGGCTATCATCATTCCAAGAACAAGGAGGGCGGAACCAAACCAGATTATGTTTGTTCCAGGATGAAAGGATACCTGAAATCCTGAATAAAACTGAGGCACAAAACCATCCATGAAGAATACATAGGGGAAATCCTCAAGTTCCTTGCCTACCTCGGAGTAAACGAAGGCAGTTAACTGGGGGTCAAAGACAACGGGAACTGTGTAGTCCTTTCTATCTTTTAGAACCTTAAGTACAACAGCTGGTGCAAGCTCACCCTCAAAGCCAGCATCTGGATTAAAGATGTTGAGCATAACCCTGTCTATTGATATCAGCATATCCTTGTACTCGGTCACCTCACCGCTCCTGACAGTGATTTTTCCAAGGATCGCCTTCTTGGGATCCTGACCTGCAAGGTTTTTATCAACAACCACAAGTCCCATTTCCTTAACACCACCAGTAAGCCCGTAAGAAGCCTGAAAGATCCTGTAGCTCCTGAAAATAAAGGGCTCATTGACCTCAACAGGTCCCTCTGCCACCCTCTTCCCGCTGTTGATAATTTCGATCCTGCTCCTGTACTTAGCTACAGCCTCTTTGAATTCCTCCTTGACCTCTCTGCCCTTTTCCTTTGCTTCTTCACCGTAGGTTATTATGCGGAATTCCTTAAGATGCACCGCAAAGGGCAGTTTAACAGGCCTGTCCTGAGGACCGACGAGCATGATATCCTCGGTAGATCCTTCGGGAACGGGCAGAAAGCCCCTGATGCCAAAAACCAAGTCAATCAGGGCACCAAGCATTATTACAAGCAGTGAGATGTGCACAACATAAACGCCGAGACGCGAGTATCTGCCCTTTTCCGCAAAGATGTAAACCCTGTCTCCCTCTTCCTCTTTGAATACCTTAAAACCTCGCCCGGCGAGGTACTTTATGACCTCATCGGGGGAACTGACTTTTATAGTAACAGGCTTGAGGTTCTTCTCTGTTCTTTCGTCAAGCTTAAGAATCCTCTCGGAACCAAAGGTCTGCTTCCAGATGCGGGGGAGCCTCTTGATGGAGCAGACGATTAGGTTAATAGCAAGGAGGACTATAAGGGAGATGTAGTACCAGGAGTGGAAAACATCGGTGAGCCAGAGCTTCCAGAACCAGACGGCCTTATCGGGACCAAAGTGGTCAAGGTAGGTCTCAAAGGGCTGGAGCTGTTGAATGTATGTTGAGCCGACCATGGAGAAGATGCCGAGAAGTAGCATTATGAAGATGGCGAGCTTCAGAGAAGAAAAGAAGTCATAAAGAAAGCCAAAGATGTTGCCATGTTTTCTGTAATCTTTTATCAGGTCCTGAATTCCTTTATGGACAGTGCCCCCAAGTGCAACCGCAAAGAGGAGGGCTGAAATTCCAAATACAGACCAGTAAATAATTCCGTGAGTCTCTGTGTGAAAGAGCCCAAATATTACCACGCCAGCAAACAATATGAGAGATAACACAAAGAAGCCGAAGGAATGGATGAGTGCGTGCATAATCGTTCAGGATATTTTATACCTTTCTTTGTAAAAATCCACGACCTTGCGCCTAATCTCTGCTAAGAGATCCTTTGATAGGATCTCAATGATCTCGTAAACCCTGTCGCCCTTTGACAGGGATGGCATCTGGATGTAGTAACCACCGTAGCGGTTTGTGAGGAGTCTCACAGACCTGATTATCAGCTCATCCCCTATCTGCACGTCAGCATAGCCCACAAGACCGCCCCGCCTTCCAGGTAACTCAAAAGGGTAGAACTTAACAACCTCAACCTTCACCGCACCATTTTAGGATAATACTTGATCATGATCTTCTTCAAAAAATCTGACCTTGAAAAAAGGGCGAAGGCAGGTGACGTCAGCGCAATCCTTGAGCTTGCGCGTAAAGGTAAAAGAGAGAAAGCTATAAAGTTACTTGAGGAAAAGGAAAACGACCCACAGCTAAGAAAGGTTCTCTTTGACCTCTATCTTGAGGAGGGTAAGGACCTTCAGGCCTACCGCCTTGTAGAGAAGTACGGGGAGGATGTGGGCACGGCAAAAGAAAGGGCACTGGTAGCAGAAAGGATCGGAAATCACGACTACGCTGTAAAGGAGTATCTACGGGTAGGAGACTGGGAAAGCCTGTTCAGGGCGGGGACCATCCTCCTTGCGATCCACCAGCCAGAAAGGGCGTTAGATGTTCTTCAGAGGTCGCTATCAATCGCACCGCCTTCTGAAAGGCAGAAGGTAGAGGAAAAGATAGAGGAGGCCAAAAAGAGGCTTGGACTTATTGAGGAAAAGAAGGAAAGCCTCCTTGAAAAGTTCAGAAGGGGGCTGAAGAAAACCAGGGAATCCGTTGAGTTCGGACTGATCTTCAGGGGGAGAAAGGTTGATGACGAACTTTTTGATGAACTTGAGGAGATGCTGGTGAAGGCTGATGTTGGCGTTAAAACGGCGGTAACTATTGTGGAAGACCTCAGGAAGTATGCGATCAGGAAAAATATAAAAAGGTCTGAGGATCTAAAGGAGGAAACCAGGAAGCTGATACTTGAGAATCTGAGGGGTTCGGAAGAGAAACTGGAAGTAACAGTGGAGAAGAAGCCTGAAGTTATTCTCATTCTCGGCGTTAACGGTTCGGGAAAAACCACAACGATCGGAAAGTTAGCCCACAGGTTCATTAGGGAAGGGAAGAAGGTTTTACTTGTAGCAGGTGACACCTTCAGGGCTGGAGCAATAAAACAGCTTGAGGTCTGGGCAGAGCGCTCTGGCGCTGACATAGTCAGGAAGGAAGAGGGGTCGGACCCAGCATCGGTGGTCTATGAAGGAATGGAAAGGGCAAAGGAAGGTAGTTATGAGGTGGTGCTTGTTGATACTGCGGGCAGGCTCCACACTAAAGAACCTCTCATTAACGAGCTAAGGAAGATAAAGAAGGTTATCCAGAAGCATTTTCCCGATCAGCCCTCCGAGGTTCTTCTGGTCCTTGATTCAACAACGGGGCAGAATGCGGTTCAGCAGGCTAAGGTTTTCAAGGAAGCCCTTGACATCACTGGAATAGCTGTAACTAAGCTTGACGGGAGCGCAAAGGGAGGTTCTATTATAGCTATCTGGAAAGACCTCAAGATCCCTGTCAAGCTTGTGGGTGTGGGGGAAGGAATTGAGGACCTTGAGGACTTCAGCGCCGAGGAGTACGTTAATGCCCTTATAGATTGAGGAGGTCAGAGGTATGCCAGCAGACCCTTTTTCTTACTTCTTTAACCTTATATGGTTCCTCTTTATTTTCTTCGTCGTTCTCAACCCTCTTTTCAAAAAGATGGCCCTCCAGAGGGCAAGAGAGTCCGCGATAAGAGAAATTGAACAAAAGAGAGGCTCAAGGGTGATCACAATGATCCACCGCCAGGAAGCGATGGGATTCCTTGGAATTCCCATTTTCAGGTTTATAAACATTGAGGACTCGGAGCGGATCCTCAGAGCGATCAGGATGACCCCCGACGATATGCCCATTGACCTGATAATCCATACACCGGGCGGTCTTGCCCTTGCGGCAACCCAGATCGCCAACGCACTGGCAAAACATAAGGCACCAGTGAGAGTGATTATTCCCCACTATGCCATGTCAGGTGGAACGCTGATAGCTCTTTCTGCTGATGAGATCATCATGGACGAGAACGCGGTGCTTGGTCCCGTCGATCCCCAGATAGGCCAGATGCCAGCGGCGTCAATTCTCAGGGTCCTTGAACAGAAAAACGTCAAGGATATCGACGATCAGACCCTCATCCTCGCAGATGTCTCAAAAAAAGCCATTGAGCAGATGAAAGACTATCTGACAAAGCTCCTGACTTCCAAAGGTATGGACAAAGATAAAGCAGAACACATCGCCCAGGAACTTGCTGTCGGAAAGTTCACCCACGATTATCCCCTGACCGTTGACTACCTGAGACAGCTTGGGCTAAAGGTAAAAACTGAAGTTCCTCAGGAAGTCTATGACCTTATGGACCTCTATGAACAGCCCGTCTCTTCTCAGCCACCCTCCGTCCAGTACATTCCCGTCCCTTACAAACAGGCACCGGGAAGCAAGGGAACTTCAGCGAACCGCTGATCTATAGCTGAGCTGGAGCATCAAATAAGAACCGACAAGTCCAGCAAAGACGAGGGCATAAAGGATAACGATCTGGTACAGTATAGCCTCCATCGGATCCGCACCCGCCATCAGCATACCCACAGCAACCCCGGGAATATGAACCAGACCTGCCGCCTTCATGAAGTTTATCTTCGGAATCAGAGAGGTCCTCAGGCTTTCCCTGAAAGCTTCCGACAGGGCACTCCTCAGGCTTGCCCCCAGGGCAACCTTTGCTTCAATTTCGCTTATTCTTCCCCTCACTTCACCTGCGAACCTGTCAAAGGCAAGGCTTATGCTGTTGAGGGTATTACCAACAATGAGACCTCCAAAGGGTATAATCTGATGGGCTGTGGGTTTCAGGATGCCCAGGAACAGGAGGGGGATAATGGCAAGACCTGCGGTAACAGATATGGCTATAAAACTCGTCAAAAGGGTTTCCCGTATCTTAATCCTCTCATAGGCAATAAAGGAAGAGATGATGGACATGCCGAGGATAACGAGAAGTATCTCCCACAAGTCAGTCATCTTCAGGAGATATTTGAGGAGATAGCCCAGAGCGATGAGCTGAGCAACCGTTCTTAGGGAAGAAAAGAATATTTCTCTTTCGTTTCCGAGTGATTGATAGCGAGCAATGACAAGGGAAAGGATGATGAGGAGGTAGGATAGGAGGAAAGCCTTCTGTTCCATGGGCTAAATATTTTCGCCTATTTAAAGGTTATAATTAAGGTCTGTGTTATGGGATGCTGGCAGGGAGTCATCCAACAATACCGCCAGTTTCTGCCTGTCTCAAACGAGACCCCCGTTGTAACCCTCCTTGAGGGAAACACCCCTCTGATTGAGGCAGAGAACCTCGCAAGGGCTGTGGGCTTTGAAGGTAAGCTGTACCTTAAGTATGAGGGACTCAACCCAACAGGTTCCTTCAAGGACAGGGGAATGACCGTTGCCATCTCAAAGGCCCTTGAGGCTGGCAAAGAGGCTGTTATCTGTGCCTCAACGGGAAACACCTCCGCCTCTGCGGCGGCTTACGCAGCAAGAGCTGGAATGAGAGCTTACGTACTTCTGCCCAAGGGAGCGGTTGCAATCGGAAAGCTCTCCCAGGCAATGATATACGGCGCAAAGGTCCTGGCAATCAGGGGCACCTTTGATGACGCTCTTCACATAGTTCGCAAAATCGGTGAGAAATTCCCCGTAGAGATAGTTAACTCCGTTAACCCCTTCAGGCTTGAAGGTCAGAAAACTGCCGCCTTTGAGATATGCGATGCCCTTGAAAGGGCACCGGATTACCACTTCATACCCGTTGGCAACGCAGGAAACATCACAGCTTACTGGCGGGGCTACAGGGAGTATAAAAAGGAGGGAAAGGTTGACAGCCTCCCCAGGATGATGGGCTGGCAGGCGGAAGGCGCTGCACCAATCGTAAAGGGCTACCCCATCAAAAAACCAAAAACCATAGCTACAGCCATCAGAATAGGCAACCCCTACAGCTGGAAGAGTGCCCTCAAAGCCGCGGAGGAATCGGGCGGTGCGATAGACATGGTGAGTGACCACGAGATCCTTGAAGCATATAAACTCATAGCTTCCTCAGAGGGAATCTTCTGTGAGCCCGCTTCCGCAGCAAGCGTTGCAGGTCTTATAAAGCTCGTCAGGGAAGGCTTCTTCAGAGGCGGTGAAACGGTCGTCTGCACCCTCACGGGCAACGGCCTCAAGGACCCCGATACCGCGATCAAGGTCTGCCAGGAACCCTCGGAGGTCCCTCCCGATTTTGATAAGGTGGTCAGGGAGCTCGGCTTCT
>JALTVH010000059.1 GCA_027049085.1 Aquificaceae bacterium
ATACCTCTATCCCAAAGAGTACGAAAAGGTAAAGAAATTTGTCAGTCAGTCCTTAGAGGACCTTGAGGTTTACCTCAAGAAGTTTGTCATTCCGCAGGTAGTTGAAGCAATTAACTCGGTTGGCATACAGGCGGAGATTGCTTACAGGCCAAAGCACCTTTACAGCGTGTGGCAGAAAACTATCAGGAAAAACATAAGGCTTGAGGATGTTCATGACCTCTTGGGTGTGAGGATAATCGTGCCTGAGCTAAAGGACTGTTATGTTGTTCTGGGCCTTATCCATAACCTCTTTAAGCCAGTTCCCGGAAAGTTCAAGGATTATATTTCGCTTCCAAAGCCAAACCTTTACCAGTCCCTTCACACAACAGTAATAGCACCAAAGGGAAAGCTCGTTGAATTTCAGATAAGGACAAGGGAAATGCACCTGAGAGCTGAGAAGGGTATAGCCGCTCACTGGGCATACAAGGAAGGAAAACAGGGTATTGAGGGAGGTGAGGTCTTCTCATGGCTAAGGAGCCTTGTGGAGAACATTCAGGGAAGCAGGAATCCCGGTGAGCTCCTTGACAACATAAGGAGGGAGCTCTTTTCCGAGGAAGTTTTTGTGTTTACGCCTGCGGGTGACCTTGTTGTTCTCCCAAAGGGCGCAACTCCCATTGATTTTGCCTATCACATTCACACAGAGGTTGGCAACAGATGCACCGGTGCAAAGGTTAACGGGAGAATAGTGCCCCTGAGCTACAGGCTCAGGAGCGGTGATCAGGTTGAGATAATTACCAGTTCGGGAAAGAAGCCCAATCCCGAGTGGCTCAGGCTTGTTGTTACATCTAAGGCAAAGCACGCAATAAAGCAGTACCTCAGAAAGCTTGAAAAGGAGAAGAACCTGGAAGAGGGAAGGAAGCTCTTTGATCGGCTCAGAGAGTCCATGAATCTCGGTTCCGAAGAGCTTATGGAAAAGATCAGAGAAAAGGTACGCTTTAAGGATGAAGAAGAACTCTTCATGGCCCTCGGTAGTGGAAAACTTTCCCTCACAAAGCTTGCGAGCCTCCTCTCGCCAAAAAAGAAGGAAAGGTCTGGAAAGGTCAGGTCAAGAACTAAAAGCGAGGTGTCCATTGGCGACCTTGGAAACGTTATGTACGAGGTTGCAGGGTGCTGTA